>CAYRVR010000104.1:0-5435 GCA_964427835.1 uncultured Sulfurimonas sp.
AGAATAATCCTGGATTCCTTCCTGAGGAAAGGGCCTTGCTTGATGAATTAGTGGCTAATGGATGGGTGGATGTGTTTAGATACCTATATCCTGATAAGATTCAGTACACCTGGTGGGATTACAGGTTTAAGGCCCGAGAAAGGAATGTTGGTTGGCGCATAGACTACTTCTTTGCCTCGCAGAATCTAATGAAACTTGTAAAGGATTGCAAAATACTTGACCATATTTATGGGTTTGATCACTGTCCTGTGGCTATTGACCTGGATGCTTAAGGCAGAGCCGCTATGTCCTTTGTGAAGATAGGGAACCCAAAAGCTCAAGTCCCGAATTTTATGAGTATCAAAAGTGCTTGACATTAGTGTCATATTGTTATAAATGCAATATGGCATTTTTGCCAACTATTGTTTAAGGAGGTTTTAAAGATGGCACGGATCTTTTCATTTTCTTCGGAGTCTGTTACAGAAGGGCACCCTGATAAGATGGCAGATCAGATCAGTGATGCAATTCTGGATTATATTATTGAAAATGATAAAAATGCGAGAGTGGCATGTGAAACTCTTGTATCTAATGGTTTTTGTGTAATTGCAGGCGAACTGAAGACTACGGCGTATGCGCCAATGCAAGAGATTGCAAGAAAGGTTATTCAAAGTATTGGATATACAGATGCAACCTATGGTTTTGATTACCGTTCAGCTGCAGTTTTAAATGGTATAGGAGAGCAGTCACCTGACATTAATCAAGGAGTCGATCAATCAGATGGACAGACTGGTGCAGGTGATCAAGGATTAATGTTTGGCTATGCTTGTCGTGAAACAGAGGTATTGATGCCATTGCCTATTCATTTGGCACATCGTCTTACAGAGCGTTTGGCACAAGTAAGAAAAGAGGGAATTGTTCCCTATCTGCGCCCTGATGGCAAAGCACAAATTAGTGTAAAATATGTAGATGATAAACCGGTTTCTGTTGAAACAGTAGTTATTTCAACACAACATGCACCAGAAGTTTCACAAGAGCAGATACACAAAGACGTGATTGAAGAGGTGATTCGTAAAGTTATACCTGCACAGATGATGGATGAAAATACTATTTTTCATATTAATCCAACAGGGAAATTTGTAATTGGTGGGCCACAAGGTGATGCAGGTCTTACAGGGCGTAAGATAATTGTAGATACCTATGGTGGAAGTTGCCCTCACGGTGGTGGAGCATTTTCTGGAAAAGATCCAACCAAAGTTGACCGTTCAGCTGCTTATGCTGCAAGATGGGTTGCAAAAAACCTTGTAGCAGCAGGTGCGTGTGATAGAGTAACCATACAGGTGGCTTATGCAATTGGTGTTGTGCAACCTGTTTCTATTATGGTAGATACGCATGGAACAGGAAAGGTTTCTGAGGATAAAATCGAGGCATGTGTAAAAGATACTTTTGATCTTTCACCTGCTGGAATCATAAAATCTTTGGATCTGTTACGACCAATTTATAGACAAACAGCTGCATACGGACATTTTGGACGTGAAGAAGATGGCTTTAGTTGGGAAAAAACAGATAAGGTTGAGGTGATTAGAGACTATTTAGGTCTCTAATTTTTGAGTGAAATATGTAACTATAAGCTACATATTTTAGATTACTAAAGAGTTTTTAGCTATATTTAAAACTCTACAGTGTATAGTTACCTTGACTAAAAATTAGGAGAAAAAAATGGCAGTTTTAATTACAGATACATGTATTAATTGTGGCGCTTGTATTGATGAGTGTCCTGTAGAAGCAATCGTAGATGAGGATGATAATCCAACAGGTGAAGAGATTTATTATGTTTACCCTGATAAATGTGTAGAGTGTGTTGGACATCATGATGAACCAGCATGTGCAACTGCATGTCCTACTGAGGGTTGTATTGTTTGGGATGAAGTAAAAGAGAGTCCAGAACACCGTGACGACATTACTGAAGAACAACGTACAAGTCACGAACCAGTAGTAGAATAGTAAACATTTTACTCTAATAGGTGGAGGGAGTTTATAAACTACTCTCCACACTCTTTTTCACTTTCTTATATATTAAATCAACATCAATTTTATTATTTAAACTAAAAACAATTTTTTTTCAGGTATAATTCCACTCTAATTTTATATTTTCAGAGGAGATTTGATGGAACGTACACTATCAATAATCAAACCAGATGCTGTGGCAAAAGGTGTTATAGGCAAAATTTTAGACCGCTTTGAAAGCAATGGTCTTCGTATCGCAGCAACAAAAAAGCTTCAATTATCACGTGCTGATGCAGAAGCATTTTATGCAATTCATGCAGAGAGACCTTTTTTCAACGATCTTGTTGATTTCATGATTAGTGGTCCTGTAGTAGTTTCAGTTTTAGAAGGTGAAAATGCTATGCAAAAAAACCGTGATTTAATGGGTGCAACAAACCCTAAAGAGGCTGAAGCTGGTACTATTCGTGCAGATTTCGCTGAAAATATAGATGCAAACGCAGTTCATGGAAGTGATTCTGTTGAAAACGCAGCGAATGAAATTGCATTCTTTTTCGCTGAGAGAGAAATAGTATAAGTCATCTCCTATGAAGGTGATGCTTAGAAAAGTAACAAAAACCCCTTTAGATTTTGAGCTTAGCTTAGAACAAATGACTTTTAAAGGTTATTTGCAATATTATGAGGGGAAATTGATTTTGCTCCATGCAAAATTAAAAGGTTCATTAAGCAAACCTTGTGACATCTGTGCAGAAGAGTTTGACTTAGATATTGATGAAGAGATTGAATTCTTCATCAGTGATGGCCTCTACAAAGATGACAACACTATTGAATTAGATGTTGTGGAATCATTTGATGGTAATGCAGATATAGACGAGCTATTGCGTTCTGAAATTGAGCTTATCAAAAGCGATTATCATAGATGTGATAATTGTGAAAATTAAATAAATTAAAGGAAAGAAGATATGGCAGTACCTAAGAGAAGAGTATCTCACTCACGTTCAGCAAAAAGAAGAACACACTATAAAATTTCTTTAGCTCGTCCAGTTAAAGATAAAGATGGAACATACAGATTACCACACCACATCAACCCAACTACTGGTGAGTATAAATAATTAATGGTAAAGATTGCAATTGATGCAATGGGTGGGGACTTTGGTCCCGAACCAATTGTAAAAGGAACACTTCAAGCACTTAAAAAAAAGAACTTTGAGCCTATCTTAGTTGGAAAAAAATCAGAAATTTTACCTCTGTTACCGAAGCGTTATAGAGATAAGATTTTAATTGTAGAAGCTGATGATGTTATTGCAATGAGTGATGCTGCAACGGATGCAGTAAAACGAAAAGAGAGTACTATTTTTAAAGCTGTTGAGTTGGTCAGAAATGGTGAAGCAGATGGTGTTGTAAGTGCTGGTCACAGTGGAGCTACAATGACACTAGCAACGCTTAGACTTGGACGCTTACAAGGTGTATCTCGACCTGCACTTGTGACACTTATGCCAACAAAAATTGGACGCCGTTCTGTGGTTCTTGATGTTGGTGCAAATGTAGATTCAAAACCTGAAAACCTAGCGCAATTTGCCGTAATGGGTGGATGTTATGCTGAGGATGTTCTAGGTATTAAAGAACCTTCTATCGGTTTGCTTGCAAATGGCGAAGAGGACTCAAAAGGCAATGAAGTTACAAAGGCTGCGTTTAAACTACTGCAAGGTTATAGAGGCTTTAAAGGTAATGTAGAAGGTGGTGACATTTTTAACGGTAGTTGTGATGTTATTACCTGTGATGGATTTGTAGGAAATCTTGTACTCAAAACAAGTGAAGGTGTTGCTTCGACTATTTCGATACTTATAAAAGATTATATTAAAAAATCTCCAATTCGCATTACGGGGGCACTTTTAATGCGTAGAGTATTTAAATTACTCAAAAAAGAGATCGACTATGCAGAAGTCGGTGGTGCACCACTTATTGGTATTAAAGGTTGTGCTATAGTTTCTCACGGTAAGAGTAATGCCAAAGCAATTGAAAATGCAATTTATCAAGCTATTGCGTATGTAGATACAGGTGTCAATTCACACATTGTTTCAAGACTTGCAGAGCTTAAAGAAAAGGACGTGTAATTATGGCTTATGCAGCTTTTAGATCAATTGGGGCGTATGTTCCTGAAAAAATTCTCACAAATGATGACCTGTCAAAAATGGTTGATACAAGTGATGAATGGATTACAAAACGAACAGGTATCAAAGAGAGACATATCGCCTCTGAGAATGAGTTTACAAGTGATTTGGGTGTACAAGCAGCCAAAAAAGCACTTGAGAGAAGTGGTGTCGCTTTAGAAGATATTGACCTAGTAGTTACTGCTACAATTTCACCTGATTATTTTTGTATGCCATCTACTGCAACAGTGATTGCTAACAAACTTGGAATAAAAGGTGCGACTGCGTTTGACATTACTGCAGCATGTACAGGTTTTATTTATGCACTTGCAGTTGCAAAAGCTTTTATTGAATCTGGTATGAAGAAAAATGTACTCATTGTTGGTGCGGAAAAACTCTCTGCTATTACTGATTATACGGATCGTGGAACATGCATACTCTTTGGTGATGGTGCAGGTTCTGCTGTAATTTCAGCAACTGACAATAAAGAAGAAGCAATCATAGATATTCATACTGGTGCTGATGGTGAGTATGCTGATTTACTTATGACGCCAAATGGTGGAACAGGATCAGCACATGACAGTTTGGATACAGAAGCTGGATCATGCTTTATGCAGATGAAAGGAAATGAAACTTTTAAAGTGGCAGTACGTACTTTGACCAATGATGTAAAAGAGATTCTAGAAGAGAATAATATCAAAAGTGAAGATGTTAAGCACTTTATTCCTCATCAAGCAAATTTACGCATTATTAAAGCTGTTGGTGATGCTCTTAAAATGAGAGAAGATCAAGTTGTTATTACCGTAGAAAAATATGGAAATACTTCTGGGGCTTCTATTCCAATGGCTATAAATGATTTGTATGAATCAGGAAAACTTGAAGCAGGTGAATTAATGCTTCTTGATGCTTTTGGTGGTGGACTTACTTGGGGAAGCGCACTCGTTCCCTTTGCTCCACTAAAAAAATAGTCTTACTCTAGGCATTGCGTTTTTGCAATGCTTGTAAAATATTTTCATAAAACTTCTCTGCAGAAGGTAGCGTTAGCTTCGCTTCTCGCAGCTTTTCGCCCCACATTGGATTAGGAAAATAACTATCATTTTTGTAACGTGCCATTATATGAATATGCACTCGTGGCAGCATATTCGCAAATGAGGCCATATTTATTTTCTCTGGATGGTAATACTCACGCATCTCTTTTTCAATAATATCATATATTTCCCACAATTCTAAACGCAGCTCTTTTGGCATATCACTCAGCTCTTTATAGGGCTCTTTTGTAAAAAGTTTGAGCCAGGGTATTTCACT
>CAYRVR010000105.1:0-5415 GCA_964427835.1 uncultured Sulfurimonas sp.
ACAGGTGCCGGCGTGCGTTTTATGACACAATTTTTAAAGGGTGTCAAATAATATATAATTAGATGATAGATTTCTATTTCAAATAATTTTAGTTTTTTGGTTGCAGTAGTTTATTAAGCAGTGGAATGGTTGAAATGATTTTTACCTTATTTGCTACCATTCCTGATAGTAGGGTTTCAAAAAGAGTAGTATATACCTCCTCTTGAATCTCTTTAACATCCATGAAGCCATCAATAATAAGGGAAGAAAAACCATGCATAGTGGCCCAGATTACTATAGCTTGTTTGTAGCTGTCATCTTTTTTTAAAATTCCCTGTTTTTGTCCATCTTCTACAGTTTTTTGCAGAGCTGCAAAACCACTACAATCTTCATCTTTTATGCTTAGTAGCTCTTCACGGATATGGGCATACTTTTTCCCAAAAAGAAGTCTGTAAAGATTTGGATTTTGCATTGCAAACTCTACATAGAGTTTGCCTGTGAGATAAAACTTATCTATAAGGGCTTTTGAATCATCTCGTAAATACAGTGTTGTTTCTGCATCAAATTGCTCAAACCCTTTTTCTATAATGGTCTCAATAAGTGCATCTTTATTTTTAAAATGTTTATAGATGGCAGAACGGGATGTGCCCGTTGCGTCTGAGAGTATTTTGAGTGTCAGTTTATCAACATCCTCGTTGGCTATAAAATCCATAGCAATAGTGATAAACTCCTCTTTGAGGTTGCCGTGATGGTAGTCATGTTTAATCATAGTGCAATTTTAACATAATTTTAAAGTGAACAATGTTTACATTTAAGTTTTCTTATGTTAACATTGTTAACTTTAAACTTTTGAGGGGTTGAAAATGAAAAAAATTGTATTCATGGGTATTCTCTCTGTTGTGCTTTTTGCACAGAGTAGTGAAGATGTTGCGAGAAAATCGTATGAGAAGATTTCAGGGTATGGGAGTTCCATCTCTAAAACTACGATGCTATTGAGAAATGCAGAGGGTGATGAAAACCTGCGAAAGCTGGAAATGCGAAAGCTTGAAGGTGAAAATGGCGATAAATCACTACTTGTTTTTTTATATCCAAACGATTTAAAAGATACAAAGCTGCTTAGTTATGAAGTGATAGGCGGAGATGACAAGCAGTGGCTCTATCTCCCAGCGATTAAAAGGGTCAAGCGCATCAGTTCACGCAACAAGTCAGGCTCTTTTATGGCAAGTGAATTTTCTTATGAAGATATATCATCACAAAACTATAAAAACTACTCTTATAGTGGTGAGGCACACAAAACAGAAATAGATGGTATTGAGTATTTTAAACTCATAAGAGTACCAAAAGATAAAAACAGTGGCTATTCAAAACAGATTGTCTATATAGATATAAAAGAGTATTTGGCTCGTTTTGGGGAGTATTTTGATAAACAAGGGCGATTACTTAAAAAGATATTTTTTTCAGATTATGTTTTACTTGATGGTGTTTACAGAGTACATAAAATAGTGATAAAAAATGTTCAAAATAAAAAAGAGAGTCTGCTTACTTGGGATGAAGATAAAATAAAAGCAGGACTACATAAAAAAGATTTTTCTAAACGAGTGCTAAGATGAAGATAATTCTTTTTTTTATTTTGCTGACAAGTTCTCTTATAGCATACGAGCATAAGTTTGAGCTTGGTGTTGATGGTATGGGATATAGTAAATATGCCAATGAGATGGTTGCTAATGGAAATGCGACACTCTCTTTTTCAAATGATTTTTTTCAAACAGATGCAAAGTTAGAGTTTCTGTACTCTTCAGAGTATAAAGATAGAAGATATCTGCTTTTAAACGAACTCTATATAAGCAGAGAGTTTGATGATTACGAAGTGAGTATAGGGAAGAAGATAAAGTATTGGGGTGAGCTAGAAGGGTACAATGTAGCCGATATTTATAACCAAAAAAATTATCTTAAAGACCCTTTTGACAAAAATGCAAAATATGGTGCCATTGGGGCAGATATAACGCGATACTTTGATGAAAATTCATTAGAGTTAGGGGTGAAGTTTTATGAAGATGACATCGCGTACCCACAAGATCTTACTCCGTATTCGCCATTTCCAATCTCCTATGACAAAAAATTAGAGTTGAGTAATAAATGCTACACACCAACATTGTATCTTAATGCAAATCTTGTTAATGATGAGTATTTTGACAATGAAATAAAAATGATTTTACTTCATGGATATGATACAAAGCGTAATCTTATCTTAAACTCTCATTTTTCATTGTCGCAATATGCATATAGAGTAAATAAAGCTCTTTTACTCTCTCATATTATCTATTCAGATACCATTTTTAAAACAGAACTCTCATACACTGATATCCTAGACTATACTCCTATGAGCGATTATACACAACTGAGTTTTGGCGTTGAAAAGAGTTTTTATGAGATTTCTAAAACTGATATGACACTTTATGCAGAGTACTATCGTTATATTTATGCAGATAACACTAAAGTAAAAAATGTAGATATTTCTGAGATTTACGATAATGACCTTTTTTTGGCGATGCGAATCAACTTTAATGATGTAAGAAGTAGTGAGCTTAAACTCGGTGTTTTGCAAGATTTGACAAAAGATGAAAGGATACTTAAAGCAGAGGCCAACTCTAGGGTATTTGATAGCTTTATGCTTCATGGTGAATATCTGCATATAGTGAGCAATACAGCAAATACCTTGCTAAGTAAATTTGACAATTCATCGCGTTTTATACTTGGCGTGAAATATACATATTAGGGATAATAGATGCAAAAATATATAGATTTCTTACAAAAATACAAATATTTTATTATCATAGCTACCACTATAACAGTGGCATTACTTTCACTTTCACTCAAAAATTTAGCTTATGAAGGAAGTTATAAGATTTGGTTTGACAAAGATTCAAGTATCATTCAAAAGTATGAGCAGTTTCGCACTCGTTTTAGCGGAGATGATACTTTTATAGTTGCATTTCGTGATGAAAATGGCATCTTTAACAAAAAAGCAGTAGATACAATACTTCGTTTAACACAAAAGTTTAAAAAAATTGATGGGGTAAGAAAAGTTGAAAGTTTAAGTAACTATCAGTACATAAGCAGTGAAGATGATGACATTATAGTGGAGGATTTTTTATATGGTGATGATAATTTAAGCCTTAAAAAATCTCTTGCACTCAAAGATAAACTTATACTCAATCAGCTTATCTCAAAAGATGGAAAGACAACTATGATAGCACTCTCCTTGAGTGAAAAGATTGGAAATAATGAAGAAGTAAATATAGCGGTTTTTCAAAAACTTCAAGAACTTTTAGCAAAAGAGTCTAAAAATACAGGGTATAAGTTCTACATCACAGGTCTTCCAGCCGTGACGGCTTCATTGGTAACTATTTCACAAGGAGATGCCATGGTACTTATGCCTTTAGCAGTTGTGGTAGTGGTTGTTTTTTTATTTTTTATATTTAGAAGCTTTTTAGGAGTTTTAGTGCCATCTATTGTGGTAGTCTTTACTTTTTTGAGTGTACTAAGTTTTCAGATGCTTTTAGGGTATAAGCTCAATAACTTTACAGTCAATATACCCTCATTTGTCACTGCCATAGCCATAGCAGATGCAATGCACCTCTATCTTGCGTGGGTCTATTACAAGATAAGAGGCAGAACAACAAAAGAGGCACTAACAGAAGCACTAAGCTCAAATCTTATCCCTATGGCACTTACATCTTTTACCACAGCAGTTGGTTTTGCAACACTAGGTCTTAGCAATATCGAGCCTATCTCTACACTAGGTATTGCAATTACCAGTGGGGCAGTTTTGGCATTTTTACTTACTGTTACACTTGTGCCC
Source organism: uncultured Sulfurimonas sp. (assembly GCA_964427835.1). GTDB lineage: Bacteria > Campylobacterota > Campylobacteria > Campylobacterales > Sulfurimonadaceae > Sulfurimonas. The sequence goes on from CAYRVR010000105.1 coordinate 3,842, forward strand.
GCTATTATTTTAACACTTAGAGAAGATTATAAAGTTAAAAAAATCAAATTCCTCAATCTTGCTCACATAAAAGGGTATGGAGCTTTTATAAGACGCAATGATAAAAAAATAGTATTTGTATTTGTGGTGGTGATGGCATTTGTCTCTTTGGGGCTTTTTCATCTCAAAGTAGATAGTAACTCCATTAAATATTTTGCAAAAGATACAGTGGTGCGAAGTGGAGCAGACTTTTTAGAGAAAAATCTTACAGGGAGTATGCGTTATGAAATCATCTTAGATTCTGGAGTAAAAGAGGGTGCAAAAGAGCCAAAATTTCTGGAATCTATTGTTACTTTTGAGTCTGCATTTAAAAAAAGATTTACAAATGTAAGGTTTATTACTTCACTTGAAGATATAGTGCAAAGAATGCAAAAAGTGGTAAATCCAGATGCCAACACAACGCTTCCAAATGATAAAAATTTAATTGCACAGTATCTACTACTTTATTCTATGAGTCTTCCACAAGGGATGGAGCTTAATGATAAGATTGATACGACCGAACGATACTTGCGTTTAACTATCAATACAAATATAGTAGATACCTCTAAAGACTTAGAGATGATAGAGTGGATTCAAAACTATTTTAAAACTAAAACACCATACAGTGCAGAGGTACAAGGACAAACGACTATATTTGCCTATATGCAATCGAGTGTGACAGATACTCTTATAGCCTCAATCTCTATGACACTCCTCATTGTTGCAGTAACTATGTTACTAATCTTTAAAAATTTGAAGATATTGTGGCTATTTTTATTACCAAACATCGCTCCCATTATCTTTGTGGGTGGTGTTATGGGATACTTAAATATTAGTGTTGATATTGGAATAGCTATCTCTGCTGCGGTTATTTTAGGTATAGCAGTGGATGATACTATTCACTTTTTTAGCAAATATTTTGATTCTATAAAAGTGAGAGGATTTGAAGAGAGTATAGATTATATTTTAAGTCATAGCGGAAATGCAATGATACTCACAACACTCATACTCTCTTTTACCTTTGCTATCTTTGGAGTGAGTAGTTTTGTACCTAATGTAAATTTTGCCATTGTAACAGTGAGCGCACTTAATATTGCACTTTTATTCGACTTAGTATTGTTGCCGGCATTACTGAGCTTACTATTTAAAAATCAAAATGAGGAAGAAAAATGAAAAAAATAGGATTGATATTCTTGATAACAGTTTTACAGTTGTTTGCTTTGGAAACTGGAGAAAAAATACCGTATGTAGAATTAGTAGGTGATCATGGAAGGTGTTTGGATGCAAGTAAATGGAAGTCAACAGATATGGATGCTAAGGTTAACATTATTTTTTATGTTGATTCTGATTTAAAAGATTTAAACGATGATTTTGCAAAAGCACTCCAAAAACTACATTTAAGTTCTCAAGAGTTAAAAGTATTTGTGATTGTAAATATGCAAGCGAGCTGGATACCAAATGTTCTGATTGACAGTGTTTTGGCATCCAAACAAAAAGAGTTTCCAGAAGCACATTATGTCAAGGACAATAATCGAGTTCTTGTAAATAATTGGGGT
>CAYRVR010000106.1:0-1509 GCA_964427835.1 uncultured Sulfurimonas sp.
TACTATTAGTTTGTTTTTCTCTCTTTACTTTCTCTTTCTGTGTTTTTTTTGGCTAGTAATTTTCAATTATTTCGTCGTCAACTTTCCATTCATGTTCTACTGTATCCATTCTTACCTTATATAATCGTTGTAGATATTCTTCTCTTTGTACTTCTTTAGCCCCTAGTGATTTTAAATGTTGGGTTGGAACTTGGCAGTCTATAAACTCATAGCCCCATTTTTTAAGATGCTGTACAAGTATATAATAAGCTGCTTTAGATGCATCACTTTTATAGGCAAACATTGATTCACCACAAAAGACTTTTCCAATAGTAATACCATATAAGCCTCCAACTAGTTCATTGTTATCATAACTTTCAATGCTATGTGCAGTCCCCATTCCATGGAGTGTATTAAATGCTTCGATGAGCTCATTATTTATCCACGTACCATCTTGTCCGTCTCTTTGTATTGTTGCACAATTTTGCATCACTGTTAAAAAGTTAGTGTCAAATTTATATGTGAATTTTTTAAGACTTTTTTTCAGGGATTTGTGTAGTTTAAAATCATCTAACTCCATAATGAGGCGAGGGTTCGTTGACCACCAAAGAATAGGATCTTGGCTTGAATACCAGGGAAAAATCCCATTCTGATATGCTCTGATTAGTCTACTTGGATTTAAGTCACCGCCCCAGGCAACTATTCCTTCTTCATTTGCATCATTAGGATCAGGAAATGTTAAAGTATATTTATTGAGTTCTGGTATATACATTATGGGACTGTATATGTGTTTATTAGTTTATTATTTTTTATGTCAACAAAAACTTTACCACCATTTTGTAAAGCACCAAAGAGAATTTCATCACTGAGTGTATTGATTATATTGTCTTTTATATATCTTTTTAAAGGTCTTGCACCCATTTCTGGATTAAAAGATTTTTCTATTATAAATTCAATAGCTTTCTTTGAGAGATCTACAGATATTTTTTGTTTTTTTAGATCATTGTTTAGTTCATCAATAAATTTTTTAATTATACCTTCTAAAACATTATTTGTTAGGGAATTAAATTCTATGATAGCATCAAGTCTATTTCTAAACTCAGGGGCGAAAAATGCTTTTAATTCCTCATCCTTAGAAATTGAATTATCTTTATTGAATCCCATTACATTACGAGCATTTGCCCCAACATTTGATGTCATGATTAAAATAACATTTTGAAAGTTTACTGTATAGCCATTGTTATCAGTAAGTGAGGCACTATCCATTATTTGTAGTAAAATATTAATGAGGTCAGGATGGGCTTTTTCAATTTCATCTAGCAATAAGACACTATAAGGATGTTTTTTAATAGATTCAGTAAGCAGACCTCCTTGTTCATAACCTACATATCCTGGTGGTGCTCCAATGAGACGTGAGAGTGCATGTTTTTCCATATATTCACTCATATCAAATTTGATGAAATGAATACCTAAAGTCTCACTGAGTGTTATTGCTAACTCTGTTTTTCCTACACCAGTTGGCCCTGAAAA
>CAYRVR010000106.1:1609-5061 GCA_964427835.1 uncultured Sulfurimonas sp.
TCTTCTTTTTTGATTTTAAATGAAATGATGCGGCTGTTTCATCTATTAAGTCAATGGCCATATCTGGTAAAAATCGATTTGTGAGATAACGTTTTGATAAATCTACCGCAGTTTTAAGTGCTTTATTTGTATATTTTACATTATGGTGTTTTTCATATTTACTTTGTAAGCCTTTGAGAATTAAATAGCTTGTTTTTTTATTTGGTTCATTTATATCTATTTTTGAAAATCTTCTACTAAGTGCTTTGTCCTTTTCAAATCCATTTCTATACTCTGCAAATGTTGTTGCTCCCATGCATTTGATTTCTCCAGAGGCTAAAGCAGGCTTAAGTTGGTTAGCTGCATCCATAGTTCCACTTGTGCTACCCGCTCCTATAAGCGTATGAATTTCATCAATAAACAAAATTGCATTTGGTTTTTTCTTGAGTTCATCCATAACCCCCTTAAGACGTTTTTCAAAATCACCTCTATATTTTGTTCCTGCAAGAAGCGCACTTAAATCAAGAGCATATAGTTGAGACTCTTTTATAATATCAGGCACTGTCCCCCTTGCAATTTTAAGTGCAAGACCCTCTGCAATTGCTGTTTTACCAACACCAGGTTCTCCTACGAGAATTGGATTGTTCTTTTTTCTTCTACAAAGAATTTGTACTACTCTTTGAATCTCTTTTTCACGTCCTATGACAGGATCAATTTTATTTTCTTTAGCTTTAGCAACAAGATCAATGGAATATTTGCTTAAATTTGATTCTTGCTCTTCATTGGAAATATCTGAAGGTTGATGGGATATAACCTCTAATACATCAAGTTTTGAGATTTGATATTTTTGTAAGAGTGCATAACTAAAAGTGTGTTTTTCATCAAAGAGTGCAACGAGTAAATCACCAATATCAGCATTTGTCTGCCCTGAAGATTGGATATGTCTTACCATCTTGTCAATAAGTCTTGCAAGCGCTACACTCTCATAGGGATCTTGTTGTACATTTTGCGGTAACACCTCAATTTGTGTATTGAGATACTCACCTAGCTCTTCTTTCATCTTTTGTATATTTCCGCCACATGTTTCAAGAATTGCTGCACCATCAGTCGAACTTAAGAGTAAGTAAAACACATGTTCTATTGTTAGGTATTCATGGTGTAATTGCTTTGCAAACAGTATGGATTTTTGGAATATATCATTTAGGGATGCACTTATCATCTTTTACTCCTCCTCAAAAAGAGCTTTTAGGGGAAAGCCATTCTCTTTTGCTTTTCTTTTAACCTGCATTACTTTTGTTTCTGCAATTTCGTAGGAATATACGCCACATAGACCTTTTCCTCTTTCATGGACTTGTAGCATGATTTTGTTTGCATCTTCATAACTTTTATGAAAAATACTTATAAGTATATCAATGACAAATTCCATAGATGTATAGTCATCATTGAGTAAAAAAACCTTATACTTTTTAGGATATTTTATTTCAATTTCATCTTCTAGTTCAATTTGCGGATTATTTGGCATTATTACTGCTCCGCTGCGTTTAAGAAATCATCAATGATATCTTGTGGGTTTTCTAGTCCTACTGAAATACGAATGAGTCCATCTGTTATACCGAGAAATTTTCGTGTTTTTTCATCAAAATCACGATAAATTGTTGATGCCATATGCAATGCTAATGTTCTACTGTCCCCAATATTTGCCGTAATAGTAGCTAAATTACTTTTTCTTAAAAAATTGAATGCCTGTTCTTTTGTTTGCATATCTATAGTAAAAAGTGTTCCACATCCTAATGAAAAATCTCTTTTGTATCGTTCATGATGTGGATGTGATAATAATGATGGATGGTTAATATCTAATCCTTTACCTGCAAGGGTTTTTGTGATGATTTGTACATTATTCACTATTCGAGGTAAACGCAGTGGTAATGTCTCTAGTCCAAGTATTGTTTGATAACTTGCATGTGCATTTGCACTCATACCAAAATCACGTAATACTCTTTTTTTTGCATTTGGTATAAGCGCCATCTTCCCAGCAGCACGAATAAATTTTTCTAAAAATTGGTAACGAGATGTCTTAAACTTATCTTTTTGCTCATTTATGGCACGAAAGACGACACAGCCACCTAAAGCAGAAGAATTGCCAGAGATGATTTTTGTTGTAGAATAGACAACTATGTCTGCACCAAGTTTTAGAGGAGAGACACTAATCGGAGTAATAGTATTGTCCACAATTAACGCAATGTTTGCATCATTTGCAATTTTGGCAATTTGTTTTATATCAGGAAGTCTCATATTTGGATTTCCAACACTCTCTAGAAAAATAATTTTTGTATGTTCTGTAATTGCATTTTGTATATTTTCAATATCATCAACATCGAAAAAAGATGTTTTTATGCCAAACCGACTAATTGTTTCATTAAAAAATGAGTAGGTTCCACCAAAAAGGCCACCTATACTGATTATTTCGTCCCCTTGGGAAAGTAGAGACATTGTTGCAAGTGTTGTTGCGGCCATTCCTGAACTTGTTGCAATAGCACCTATACCATCATCCATGGTTGCCATAATTGATTCTAATTTTGCTGTTGTCGGATTACCCATACGTGAGTAGAGAGGTTTTTTTACACTTCCATCAAAAATACCTTCTGCAACTTCAGGTGTTCCGTATCCAAAGGATGCAGAGGATACTATGGCAGGTGATACGGCTCCTTCTTTATTTCCAATACTTTGGACAAAGAGAGTACACTGTTTTTCAAATTCATTCATATTCAGAGACCTTTTCATTAATGATAAATTATAGCAAATTGGAGATAAAAACTATCCTAAAGAGTTTAATTATGCTAAAATTATAAAATATAATCTATTAGGAAATATAATTATGGATAACACTACAGCGTTAGATAAATTAAATGAAAAAGTTTCACAAATACTTCAAGAGTATCATAATTTAAAAAGTGAAACAGAGATGATGAGAAATGAGCTTATAACATTGAAGGCGAACTGCGAATTAAAAGATCAGGAAATTGAAAAACTTACTGATGCAAACGCAATGAAAGATTTGGAAATGGAAGAAATTGCAAATAAAATTGAAAGTATTTTAGGCTAGTTTATTGTATGAGTAAAAAAATAGGATTGCATATAGGAGGTCGTCGGTTTGATGTTGATGTTGAAGAAAAATTTGCAAAATTCTTGGAAGAAGAAATGGCAAAAGACTTCAATATTGATGGAAACAATGATTTGAAAATTCTTTTGCAGGCTTATGTACGTAAGAATCATGAGCTCTATTTACAAGATCAAAAAGTAAATAAAATTCTAGACACCTTAAATAAAGAAGAATTTTAGGGTACTCTAAGTTTTAACTGCTATAATTTCACCCTCTTAATAAGAGATGGTGTGCGCTCGTAGCTCAGCTGGATAGAGCACTGGTTTGCGGTACCAGCGGTCACATGTTCGAATCATGTCGGGCGCACCATACT
>CAYRVR010000107.1:0-1190 GCA_964427835.1 uncultured Sulfurimonas sp.
ATTTTATTTATTAATTCAATATTCTTATGATTTATATATATTTGACTTATGAACATATGTCCGTTATAATTCGCACATGAAAAAGAATTTGATAACAATAGTATCTCTTGCACATTTGGTGCAAGATACCTACTCTGCATTTTTAGCACCCATCTTACCTTTACTCATAGAAAAGCTTGGACTTACACTTGTGATGAGTGCATTTTTAGATATTGCACGAAAACTTCCATCTTTAATGAACCCTTATTTTGGACTTCTAGCTGAGAGAAGAGATGCTCGCTATTTTGTGATTGTCTCTCCTGCTTTGAGTGCTTTTAGTATGTCTTTGCTTGGTGTTGCTACCAATTATGTTGCTTTGATTTTTTTACTCATTATTGCTGGCATAAGTTCTACGCTCTTTCATATTCCTTCTCCGGGGATGATTAAGGCTTCTGCTGGAGATAAGCTTGGTCGTGGGATGAGCTACTTTATGGTAGGTGGGGAGATGGCAAGGACAGTTGGACCTTTGCTCATTACTGGTGGTGTCTCCTTATGGGGCTTGGAAGGAACATGGAGACTGATGCCTTTTGGTTTTGTGGCATCACTCATTTTGTACTATAAACTCAAAGATTTTAAACTCACGCAAACAAGCTTTACAAAAAAGAGAGAAAAGGGTGACACATGGCGTGAGCTTAAAAAGTTCATTCCTCTTTTGAGTGTTATGAGTGGGTTTATGTTTTTTCAATCGGCTATGAAAATGGCAGTTACACTCTATCTTGTTGTTTATCTTACAGGGCATGGATTTTCATTGTGGTATGCAAGTGCTGCATTGTCGGTTTTACAATTTTTTGGGGTTATTGGAACTTTTCTCTCAGGTAATCTCTCCGATAAATTTGGCAGGCAGAGGACTTTGGTTATCATGTCAAGTGGAGCTGCTTTAACTATGAGTGCATTTTTATTTGCACAAACCATATATACTGTTTTTCCACTCTTGGCACTTCTTGGGATTTTTATGTTTGCAAATGGACCCATCATGCTCTCTGTAATTCATGAGTTAGATACAAAAATGCCAACTTTTATCAATAGTGTCTATATGAGTATTAATTTTAGTATTAGTTCTATTGTTGTTTTGCTTATGGGAATTTTTGGAGATGCCATAGGGCTTGATAGGACTTATGAAATTGCAACTCTTATGGCTTTTATTGCTATTG
>CAYRVR010000107.1:1290-5041 GCA_964427835.1 uncultured Sulfurimonas sp.
TGTGGGCTTGTTTACTTCTTTGCCATAACAGCTGCAAGTACGGCAAACCCATTATATGGGGCATTGGTAATGTTTATATTTGGACTAAGTACTGTGCCAGCTCTTTTTAGTTTGGGCTTTTTTGTAGGTCTTTATAAGAATGGAAAACTGCGTAATATTATGATTCGTTTAGCAGCTGTAGCAGTTGTTATTTTTGGACTCTACACCATAAAAAATGGATACTACTTTATAAAATACCCTCAAAAAACAGTGGGTGAGTGTTGTGAATTTAATCCAGATAAGATTAAAAAATCTGATAAAATATAGTTACCAATTAAAGGATAACGATGAATTTGACACAACTTAACAGTTATATTTTAGAAGATATTGCTTCCGCTGAGCACCCTTCAGATTTTATAAAAGACGAAAATTATAGTGCACTGATACTGCGTTTACCATTTTTAATAGATGATAAAGTAGAGACTACTTCTTTTGCATATATCATTAATGAAAATATGATTTATGAATATAACAGAGAGAAAAAAGTATTAGTTCCTATAGGAAACTTTAAAGATTTTCATGAGAAGTTAGATGAACTTGTTGATCAGTTACTTGAAGATATTAAAAAATTACATCTAGCTATTGATGATTTGGAAGATTTGGTTTATGAAAAAAGTGGGCAAAATATTATGCTTAAGGGACTCTCAATTAGACAAAATATTTCGTTGATACGACGACTAATTTTTAATGTAAATCTTGCTTTTGAACTCTTTATGAAATACTACTCAAATAAAGAAAAATTTGATCTGTATGCTTTTGAAGATATCCATGAACACTTAGAACGCGTGAAAAATTTGGCGCTTTCTGCTGAGGAGAGAGTAGATCATATTCATGATTTTTATAAAACAAGAGTAGATGAAAAGATGAATAGAAATATGTACTATTTGACTATTATTTCAGGTGTTTTTATGCCACTTACATTAATAACAGGTTTTTTTGGTATCAATACGGGTGGTTTACCATGGGTAAATTATAACCATGGGACTTTAAATGTTGTGATTTTATCAGTTGTAATTGAAATTGCATTTTTAGTTACTTTTCTCTTTTTCTTACATAAAAAGCAGGAGTAGTTTTTCTAGAGAGTTGCCCACAAACCTTTAATTCCACTGACTAAAAATTGTGCGGCAATAGCACCTACTACCAGTCCCATAATCCGTGTCAATATTTTCATTCCAGTAATACCTAACAATTTATTTATAGCCCCTGCATATCGTAATATAAAAAATATGGTTACAGCAGAAAGAAGAATAGAGATTGTGACAATTGCATAGGCAATTTTTTGTGAATAATCATGAGAGATATTACTGCTAAGTACAATAATGGTTGCAATGACTCCTGGTCCAAAAAGCAGTGGAATACCTAAAGGAACAATAGAAACATCTTCTTTTTCTACTGCTTCAGCATGTTCTTCTTCAGAATGTCTTGATTTACTTGCGTGACCATAGGCCATATTGATGGCAATCATCATGAGTATTACACCGCCAATGACTTTGAGAGAGAGGACATTGATTCCAAAAAGTTTAAAAATAAACTCTCCTCCAAAAAGGGTAACAAGTGATGCTATGATAATAGTCATCGTGGCTTTGAATGCAATAGTACGAATATTTTGCGCAGAAGTGTCCGTAACCATAGTAACCATAATGCTAGCAGCAGCGATGGGATTAAAAATGGTTAAGAGCGCAACAGTGTCATGTGTAAGAAGTGAAAGATAGGTGCTAATCATCTGTTTTCCTTAGTGCTATTGTTCTGTGTTTGTATTGGAAGTGTGGCATCAACAGAGCGAAGGTGAAGATCCATTTGTGGAAATGGTATTTCAATATTGTTTTCATAGAGTGCATTATATATGAGTATATAAAATTCTGATGCTGTTCTTTTTGGTTTGCGTAAACTATCCCCTCTTACCCAAATAAAAAGCTCAAAGTTTACGCTACTGTCACCCATACCGGTCATGATGACACGAGTTTGTCTCTCATGAGAATTTTCTAAATCAGTGTTTAATTCACTTTCGGCAACAGCTTTTTCTATAATTTCTATTACATCTTCTGGTTTGGTTCCATATTTTACACCAAAGGGTATAGAGAAGCGACGAATATTGTCTTTCATGGTCCAGTTAATCACATCATTTTCAATGAAAGTTTGATTTGGGACAATAATATCTATGTTCTCATTTGTTTTAATTGTAGTAGAACGCATGCGAATATCTGTGACATATCCGCGTGTAGTGTCGTTTAGTTGTACATAGTCACCTATTTTAATACTTCTCTCAAACATCAATATAAGACCTGAAACAAAATTAGAAACAATGTTTTGTAACCCAAAACCAATACCAACAGACAAAGCACCTGCAACAATTGCAAGAGAAGAGAGTGTCACCCCTAAAATATTTAAAGCGGTAAAAAAGGCGATAAGAATAATAATATAATAGCCTATATTTGCAATGAGTGCTCTTGTCGGTGCAGTAAGTGAATCTTTTGATATAGAAAGGTTTTTGATTTTATATTTATAAAAAGCACCTAGTAAAAAGCCAAAAATAAATATAAACAGAGCCAGAGAGAGCTTAAAAATACTGATAGGTATTTTATTGATCTCAAAAATAGGTTGATTTATAAAATTCCATCCATTGTATATGAGTTCTTTAAGTTCTTGTTCGCTTGAACCTGTGATAGTTTTGAGTCTTCCAAGATATTTTGTTTCCATATTTTGTAAGAGGTTTGGTATATAAGTATTTGCATTATCTATTTTTAAAAGTTCAAGCTTAGCGTTTATATTTTTTGCTATGCTAAACGCAGCCTCATCTTTTTTTTGGAGTGCAAGTGAAAAGTGCATAAAATTTGTGACTATTATGCTTTTTAGAATATTTTTATAGGCATTTTTAATCGTTTGCATTTGTTTTATTGTAGATGCTATTTTTGCAGAGTTGTTTAAAAGTTCAAATTTTTCTTTTGTAATTGTATATTGATTGAGACGTGTTTTTAGTACTTTTAGCAAGTGCATTTCTTTTGTGAGTTGTTTGTCATTGTTATATTTCTGAAGATTCACGTTTGCTAGAGAGTTCAGAAGAAGTTTTTGTATCTGTTTGAGTTGTTTTTTATATACATCAATCTGTTGATTGTAAAATTTGTTTTTTTTGTGGTAAAAAGCGTCTTGAAGTTCCGTTGAGAGAAGTTGCGGTGCTTTTGAATCTAAGTTTGCTATTTCGTCTTCAATTGCTTTAATTTTATTGTTATTCTGTTTTAATTTGGTTTCTATTGTATTGAGTGCTAGTGTGTTATTAAGATATAGTTGAAAGAGTGATTTGTATATTAGTGCATCTTTCACCTGTGTTGGAAACGTGCCTATTTTTATTTTTTGTGGTTCTGTAAGTATATGAAGTAGAGATTTTTCGAGAACTATTTCAGGCGAATGATTTTTTTGTTTAGAAATAGTGGTGAATAATTTTTGGTAAACAGAACTATTTGCATCTAGAAGTGTTGCATTGATATCTGTAGCCCATAGAGAAGAAAAATGCAGAAGTAATGTGATGATAAAAAAGTATGTTTTCAAGTTAAATTCCTAAGAAGTTTTTAAAATAATTTTAATTGTATCATAAAAAAAATAACTTGACATTGTGAACATATGTTCGATATAATCTCGACATATGTTCATAGAAGGAAAGAAATGAAAATAGTTTTAGCAGTAGATGAAGATAAAAAAACAATAGTAAAAAGAACAG
>CAYRVR010000108.1:0-4996 GCA_964427835.1 uncultured Sulfurimonas sp.
GGGTAAGTTGCGTTTATCATCTTTTTAGCCTTTTTATATTCTCTTGCATATTATTTATAATAAAAGTATATTCTAAAGCATATTAAAGATAACTTAAAATAAGTATGCTTATGCGTATTTTATTTATAGTTATGATATACTTGCGCATATTTTTATTTTAAAGGATTGGTGTTATTATGGATAAGATAGAATTTAAAGAATTGCTAAAAAAAGCAAATCTATCTAAAAAGGCATTTAGTGAGCTGTTAGAAATTCCTTACGCTACTGCTAACAGTTGGGGCAACAACGGTCGTGATTATCCCTACTGGGTAAAATCGTGGCTAACTCTCTACATAGAAAATAAAGAGTGCAAAGAGTTAAAAGAGATTATTCGTGAGAATGTTTGTAAAGAGGAGTAAATGCCTTCGCAGGGTGTTTTATAAAATGCTGTGATACCTCGTCATTTTTGACGATGGTTTACTCCCCATTTTTGAGTAGCAAAACCTTTTTGCCATTTTTGACGATTAACAAAATTGTTAGCGGTTAAACTTTCAACATCTCAAAATTGAGAAGTAGGTTTGACAAATTTGTAAGCCATTCCCATTTTTGAGAATGATATTTACAAAATAGGATAATACTCCCATTAAAGCTTTGTAACTTCTTGTAACCTCAACACATCACAAACATAGCAAAAATAATCCACCACAACAAGAACACTGCATTATCTCATCTCATTAAGGTATTTGTACCTTTTTGCTTTTACGTTGTTTCTACCGCTTATATTTTACATTTTCCTTTACACCTCTTTACACCTGCATGTAAAACATTATTGTAAGTTTTTTTGTCAAAGATTTTACACCTTGAAAAAAAGTGACAAATATAAAGTTATCGGGGTGCGTACTACCCTCGACACTACAACACTCCAGGAGTACCTTTTTACTTTTGAAACTCTTTTATAACATCACTCCCATATCTTTCTATAAAGCCACTCTCTTTAAGTAGATGAGTTTTACCACTATCTATAATCATAAACTCGATAAAGTTTTCATGTGTATCACTCGCGTTGTGTATATGAAGTATTTTAACTTCGCTTGGTATTTCATTCATCTTTTTATCTTCCTTTTTTTGTTGTTTATTTTTTACCTAAAAGGTATCTTTAGCACTTGTCAATATGGTCACACCAGTGTTATAGCTCTACTGCTGTACTCCTAAAAGAGAAGAGAAGCTAATCATAAGAGAGTAAAAGAAGAGAGAAGATAAAGAAGAGTTGCGACACTCAAACGGCACTACTCTTTTTTAATTTCCATCTCTTCACTGTTACAATAGAAACACCTAACTCTTTTGCAATATCTTTAAGCAACATTCCATCACTTCTAAGCTTTACTGCTTCCTTTCGTTTGAGTGCAAACTCTTCTCTTTTTTGTTGTACTCTTTTTTTGCCATTCTCTGACTTTACATGTAAGAGTTCATCAGCATTAAGTTTTTCTCTCCATTTACTCCTATCAAGCTTCATAACACTTTTAGCTTTTTTCATTACTTCTCTGTGGTTGTAACCTAAACCACATTTAGTGTTGAAATGAAATGCAATAGCTATAAGTGCCTCTACATGTAAACGCTTCTCATAATGAAGTCTTTGACAATACAAAGTTAAAGAACGCATAAACTCGCTTTTATCGCTTGGATATAAGGGCTTATGATATTTTATAAACTTAGGAAATTTGCTCCCTAATTCTGCAATGGTATAAACACGATCCACCTCATCAAAAGCTTCATACTCACTAAATGTAAGATGAGGTACTAACTCCACCATCTGAATTTTAATAGAGGCTATGCGTTGCCACTCTCTCCAGCTTTGCGGTGTATAGTGAAAATGGTATAATACTTGTAATGTTTTAGTACCGTCCATCTTACTAAGCCACCGTTTCGCACTCGGGGGCGGTAAGCTCCACAAACTCCTATCAAAATCAGATTTTAAATTAAGAGTTATTCCCCACTGCATTTTTATTTTTTCGACTGATAGCGTACTTCATTCTGTAATCGAATTCTGGGTGTTTTTCCAAAAGTTTATTTCTAATTCTCGATACTGTTGAAAGTATGCTCATAACATTTGGTTCAAGTTGAATTACAACTGCATCACCATAAAACTGCATGAGATACTCGTGCATAATTGATTGGTTACCAAAATCACCGCCAAACTTTTTAGGGTTTGCTTTTATCTCATCATAACACCATCTATTGAGTTGATTTTTGAAATGCTTATCCATTTATGCCACCTTAACCACTGCGTGACTTTCAAGCCACTTGTCAAGCTCTAAACGGTCATATCTTATAAAACGGCTGCTAATCTTTGAGTATGGGATTGTTCCTTTCATTCTCATAATTGCTTGTGTCTGTTTAGCTATTGCAAAGCCACCCTCACTTGTTGGTAATGCCACATCATCAGGCGTCATCCATCGGTTTAACATATTCATTTGAATACTCCTGTATGCAGTTAGTTAGCTTTACTAAATGCAAAAGTTAGTTTTACGAATTCGTTGAGGGAATTATGCGGGAATTTGTTTTTTTAAACCATACTTCTTTGTATGGCTTTTGATAATATCTATTATGATTATGTATGTTTATAAAGGGGGTTATGAAAGTGTTAATTAATAGGGGTTGTTTTTATTCCAGATAGATAATCTTTATATCTTTTGTTGTCAATATACTCTTTTGCAAGTGTATAATATTCATCAAAGGAGTAAAAACTTTCAGTAGAAATGTTTTTTGTGTCTCTCCAGTATTTAGTAATTTCATCCGTAATATAATCCTTAGTGAGTATATCTGCTCCTAAAATTTTATTTACTTGCATACAGTCATAAATAAAGAGTACATCTGCTAATCTTCCATAAATAGGTTTTGGATTTTTTGCTTTATATACTTCACAATCTTGTAAATTACATGTAAAAGGGGCTTGTGTTTTTCCAAATATTTCAGACACATTTTTAAAGTATGATGGGTCTTTATCAAAATCATCTTTTAATTTAGAGACATATTCTAGAATTTCCTCTTTGGATTTTGTTAAGTCAAGTTCAGCAAATATTTTTTTATTATGATTATCTTCAAATATTGCTTCAATATCATAACTTACTTGTTTACTATGTATTAATGTTTTTTCAGCTTTCCATCCCTGTTCTGATAATTCATTTATTATAGCCATTTTCTCAGCATTAGTTAAAATAAAGTCGCTTCCACTTTCAGAAAAATTCATTTCAAAATATTCAATATTGATTAATTCATTTGTTGCTTCTATAAAGCGTTTTTTACTTAGTGCGTTTCGCAAAATAGATATTTCTATCTCATGTTCAATGCAATATCCAGCTCTTGGTTTACCATTGTCTCGTCTTTTATTATCATTATAAAATGATTTAAAGTTTAAGAAGTAAGAGGCATAATTTTTATCTATTGATAAAAGAGTTTTATACATAGAAGATTGCTTTATTTCTTCGCTTTCAATATCTAAGAATACATCAGTTATCATATTTCCATTTGCTCTTGTGGGATTTCTAAAAAAACAACAAAGAGAAAAACTATAAGCAATATCATATTTTGTTTTATTGTTGTTTTTATCTTCAAAATTTATATAAATTTCATTATTTCTTTTGAAGATTTCTAACTCTAAAATCTCATTTCTTTTCTTTATTGTCTCTTTACTTGGTCTTGCCATTACTCTTTTACCTCAACATCTATAATATGCTCTAACTGCTTATTAGCATCTTGTGAGCCTCGTAAGTGATTGATACTTCTATAATGCTTATCTACTGTATCGGCTCGTATATGTCCTAAAGAGGCGCTTAAAACTGTTGCCGTAGTGCCAGTTTCTCCCAACGCTGTTACGAGTATATGCCTAAAATAGTGCATTGTAAGCTCTTCTATTTGAGTGTCTTCTTTTATCTTTACTAACTGTTTGCGTGGTGGGTGTAGCTTTCCACCGGTAATAGGAGATTTAAAAACAATGCCATCATTTCCTTGTAGTTGTTGTAAAGGCTCTCTTATAACTAAGGGCAGGTCGTAAGTTTGGTCTATGCCTATTTTATTATGTTCTGCTTGAATAGTGTAAGTGCTTTTGTTGAGGTCAATATCACACCATTCCAAAGTCGCTATTTCATTCCATCTTCTACCAAACAATGCAAAGAGAAAGAGTGCTTTATAAAATGGATCATTTTGATATCGTTCATTTATAGCTTTGAAAAGAAGTGCTATTTTTTCACTTGCATTTGTAACACGCTTCTTTGGCTTCTTTCTTCTGTTTGGCATATTAATAGGCGGTATCTTTTTAGTTAATGCCCCGTTACTTTCTGCATATTCTAAGAGAGGCTTTAATACTTGATACAAAACCTTTTCTATACTTCTGTTTGAGTTCCCATTTTTATTTTGTCGTGAGTACCCTGTTGTTTCCATATTTTTACGAATTTTATCAATATCATTCTCTATCACTCTGCTTACTTTTTTGTTACCAATAAACGGCTGTATATAAAGCTCATATAATCGTTTTCGTGCATCTGTCCACTTTGAGGGTGTAGTTTTATTCTCAAAATATTCTTTTGCGATGTAGTCCATTTTACTATCTGGGTTAAATGGGTTTTCAAGTTCTATTTGTTTTTGTTGCTTATAGAGTTCTGCTTCTTTCCTTACATTCTTTTTTTGAGTAGTCAAATTGTTTTGCAAAATCTCTCCCGTTGATTTTAAACCTATAATAAAATTTCGTAAAATCTTTGTTAGCTCGTAAGCCTCGTAATCCATCTACATTAGAATTGATATACTCTTTAGGTGTTGCCATAATATTGTGTTAAAAGTGTTACTCCCACTTTTACTCCCACTTTTTTATAAACTAATTATAGCTTAATACATATTAATAAGAATATGATATACTTTAAAAGTGCCTAAAATAGGGGTTTAAGAATTATAAGAAATGAAGAGATATAAGTTTGCGGTACCAGCGGTCACATGTTCGAATCATGTCGGGCGCACCATACTACAT
>CAYRVR010000109.1:0-4883 GCA_964427835.1 uncultured Sulfurimonas sp.
TTAACAGAACTTAGAAATGATGAAGTAAAAATTGACATTATCTCTAGTGGTGTTGGTGGTATTACAGAAAATGATGTTGAACTCGTGGCTAACAGTGAAAACTGTGTGCTACTTGGATTTAATGTCCGCCCAACTGGTTCTGTAAAAGCACTTGCAAAACAAAAGAATGTAGACATCAGAACGTACTCAATTATTTATCAACTACTTGATGATATAACTATGATGCTTACTGGAATGATGGCACCGAAATTTACTGAAGAAAATACTGGACAAGCAGAAGTACGTGATGTATTTAAATCACCTAAAGGTATGGTTGCTGGTTGTATCGTTGAAGATGGTAAACTTATCCGTGGTGGTCTTGTTCGTGTTATCCGTAAGGGTGTTGTTGCATATGAGGGTGAACTTGTATCACTCAAACGTTTTAAAGATGATGTAGAAGAAGTTGGCAATGGATATGAATGTGGTGTGATCATCTCGAATTATGATGATGTACAAGTTGGTGATGTTATTGAAACATTTAAAAAAGTTGAGCAAAAAGTTTCACTTTAGTAATGACAGAAGCACAAATAAAGCTCAAACGTACAGAATCGCTTTTAGCAGAGCTTATACCAGAAGCCCTTACACAACTCAATGATGCAAGGCTTCATGCCTTGCAAGTGACAGAGGTAAAATGCTCTCGTGGTCGTAGTGATGCAAAAGTCTACATTGATCCAAGTAATTTTTCGGATGAAGAGCGTAGAACCTACATGAAGCAGTTGCGCAAAGCAAGACCTATTATCGAAGATTTTTGTCTTAAAGATCAGGGATGGTATAGATGTCCTAAACTTGCCTTTGAATTTGATGAACAACTCCAAAAATCACAAACTATCGAAGAATTATTTAAAAAAATAGCAAAAGAAACAAAAGAGGAAGTGTAATGAGCTTGCAAAGTGATATAAAATCTATTGTTGCATCTGTAGATCTTGAACTCTATGATACAGTAGTAGTAAATGAAAATGATGAAACAATTTATCGTGTAAGTGTAATATCTCCTGAATTTGAAGATGGTAAACGCAAGAGCGTAAGTTTGGAAAAATATGTAGAACTTACACATCTTATCTCGCCTCTTTTAGATGTAACACCTCCTGTATCTGGTGAGTATAGATTAGAAGTAGGAAGTCCTGGAATAGAGAGAAAGCTAACAACACTTGATCATTTTAAAAAATCTGTTGGAGAAGATATTAAATTTTTAACAGATGAAAAATTTCAAGCAAAATTAGTAAAAGTTGATGGGAATGTGCTCACTATAGACAAAGAAGGTGAAACACAAGAGATTGACTTTAACAATGTAAAAAAAGCAAGAACATATTTTGAATGGTAATAGATAACGACTTTTATATGCGCCTTGCACTCTACGAGGCGTGGAAGTATCAAGGTCTTACCTATCCAAATCCTGCTGTAGGATGCTGTGTTGTTGGTGAACATGGTGAAATTCTTGCAGTAGAAGCACATCACAAAGCTGGGCAGCCTCATGCTGAAGTCAATGCCTTACAACAAGCATATTTTAAATTAACGGATGATAAGTATATTTTAGCACTGCAAGACTCTGCAGATATTCATACCCATCTTTTAGCCAATCATAATGGTATCTTTCAAAACACAAAACTTTTTACAACATTGGAACCTTGCTCACACTATGGAAAAACACCTTCTTGTGCGAACCTTATAGCAGAATTGGGAATTAAAGAGGTCTATGTTGGCTCAAATGATACAAATAAGCAAGCAGCCAATGGTAGTATGATTTTATCATTACATAATTGCACAGTCTATAGTGAAATACTCAAAAAAGAGTGTGACGCACTTGTTTATCCTTTTGTAAAAACCATACAAAGTAATTTTGTTTTTTTCAAGTGGGCACAAAGGCTCAATGGCACAACCGATGGTGGGATTATTAGCGCAGTTTCCTCAAGAAAAAATGTACATGCTATGCGTGATGTGGCCGATTTGCTTGTTATTGGTGGTGGTACGGTTCGTGAAGACAGGCCGACACTTGATGCTCGTTTGGTTGATGGAAAGGCGCCAGACATTTTAATCTTTTCAAGACAACAGGAGTTTGACAAAACGATTCCTCTGTTTCATGTTGCAAATAGAAAAGTATTTATAGCAGATCATTTTGATAAATTGGCAGAGTATAAAAATATAATGGTTGAAGGAGGAGCTCGTATGTATGGACTTACTCGTGATATTGTTGATTATTATCTTTGTTATATTGCCCCTTCACTTGGTGGTAGCCAAACAATAGGGTTTGAAAATGATAATTTAGAATTTTTAAATGTGAATAAAGAGAGCGAAGATATAATAGCGTGGATGAAAAGGAAGTAAAAATGAGCCAAGTAGAAGCTACTAAACAAGAAAAAATTGTTTCAATGTTTGATGATATTGCTCCAACGTATGATACAGCAAATCGTGTAATGAGTATGGGCGTGGATATTTCGTGGAGAAAAAAAGCATGTGATTTGGCTTTTAAGTATTACGGAAAAAAACATATTAACAGAATTATTGATGTTGCATGTGGAACAGGTGATATGATGGGATACTGGCAAAAGCAGGCAAAAAAAGCTGGTATAACCATTGATGAACTCATTGGTGTAGATCCATCTAACGGGATGGTCGATGTTGCACGAGAAAAATTTCCGGATTTTCATTATCATATTGCAAAGGCAACAGAACTACCACTTGAAGATGCTTCAGGCGATATGCTGAGTATTACTTATGGTATTCGTAATGTAGTGCAACGACAAGAGGCATTTTATGAATTTAATCGTGTGTTAAAACAAAATGGTCTTGTGGTTATTTTGGAATTTATGAAAGATGAAAACAAGACACTTCTTAAAAAACTCCGAGATATTTATATGCACAAAATACTTCCCTATGTCGGGGGAGCAATTTCTAAAAACCTCGCAGCATATACGTACCTTCCTGATTCTATTGAAAATTTTGTAACCATACAGGGAATGCAAAAAGAACTAGAAAATGCAGGTTTTGAAATACTCCATACACAAAGTTTTTCAATGGATATCTCTACACTAATGATCGCTCGAAAAAAATAGTGATGCATACCCTCAGTGTATCAGCTCTAAATGAGCAGATTAAACATCTTTTAGAAGAGAGTTTTTCCCGTGTCTTTGTGGAAGGGGAACTCTCCCGTATTACTTTTCATAATTCAGGACATATCTACTTTACACTTAAAGACAAAGATTCTGCCATTAGTTGTGTTATGTTCCGTGGAAATGCTTCAAAACTTCGATTCCGTTTGGAAGAGGGGATGAAGGTTCTTGTTGATGGTGCTTTAACCCTTTACAAACCACGTGGATCCTACCAAATTAATTGTTTTACGATTGAACCTGCAGGGCAGGGGGCTTTAGCACTTGCGTATGAGCAATTGAAAGAGAAACTTGCTGCACAGGGGTATTTCAATAGTGAAAGAAAAAAAGAACTTCCAAAATTTCCTTCTCGAATCGCATTGATAACTTCAGAAACAGGAGCGGCACTTCAAGATATGTTGCGTGTTGCTAATGCGAGGTATCGTGCCTTGGAAATTGATATTTATGATGTTCTAGTACAGGGAGAAAACGCTGCGTTTAGCATAGCAAATGCGCTAAAGATTGCAGATAATAGATCGTATGATATTATAGTGGTTTCGCGTGGTGGTGGAAGTATTGAAGATTTATGGGCTTTTAATGAGGAGATTGTAGCGGATGCAATTTACTATGCCAAAACACCGGTTGTTTCTGCTGTTGGACATGAAATAGACTGGGTTATTAGTGACTTTGTAGCAGATTTACGTGCTCCGACACCAAGTGCTGCAATGGAGATGATTTTACCAGATACTAATGAACTCTATCTCTATTTAGATTCACTTGTAGAGCAGTTTGAACAAAAAGTATTGCATAAAATGCAAACATTAACGCAAGAGTTGGCACATTTAAAAGCTTTATATGCGCAGCGTTCAGTTGAAAAACAACTCCAATACAAAAAAGAGGAGATTACTAAACTCAAAGAGGAATTTTCTACAGCTATTGCGTTTAAAATACAAAACTATACAAAAGATCTTCTGCGTTTAGGGCAGGGTTTTCCTCATGCAATAGAATCTCGTTTAAATATTGCGCAACATCAACTTTTTAATACAAAAAATATGCTAAAATCAAACGATCCAAAACTTAAAAATAAAAAGGGCTTTGCACAGATTGTGAAAGAGGCGCAGGTAATTGATTTGGCTTCTTTAGAAGTTGGAGAGACATTTGAAGCGCAGAATGATAAAATAATAATCACGGCAAAGGTCTTAAAAAAGGAAAATATTTTATGAAATATCCTGATTTCTTTGATACAATTGAGCCAATTAGTGTTATAGATCCTATTGCTGCCATTTTAGGTGCATTTGAAAATGGTGAGTATGAAATAAGTTATGTAGATGTTGTAAAAGCTGCGGGACATAGTTGCCCGACCGTTGCAGGTGCCTACATTATGACGCAAGAAGCTATGAAAGTGCTCTATCCAAATGAGCGGGTAATTCGTGGAGATGTAGATGTTTCCTTTGAAGAAGATATTGCAGATGGAGTGGCTGGTGTTGTTGGAAATGTTATTTCTCACATTACTGGTGCTACAGATAAAAGTGGTTTTAAAGGACTAGGTGAAAAATATGCCCGTCACTCTTTGATGCATTTTAATGCAGATGTAGATTCTTCTGCACGTTTTATGCGAGTCAGTACGGGAAAGAGCGTTGATGTAAATTATAATCCAAATGTAATTAGTGCTGATCCTCAGATGATGCCGCTGATGAAAAAAATTCTTACAGCACAAGCAGATAGTGATGAAAAACGACTTTTTGCAAGTTTATGGCAAGA
>CAYRVR010000110.1:0-4883 GCA_964427835.1 uncultured Sulfurimonas sp.
TCTAAACGCAGCGATTATTTTTTCATACTCTGCCCCTACTAAAGTATTAAAACCATTGCTCACTAGCTCGACCCACTCTGTTTCATCCCTGAGTGTAATACACTGTTTTTCAAAAAAGTATGCCTCTTTTTGGAGTCCTCCACTATCTGTCATTACTAAGTCACAGTTATCTATTAGCCATACCATCTCTAAATACCCTACAGGATCTATTATAGTAAGATTTGTTGTATTAATTTGTAAGGCTTCTACAATTTTTTTTGTTCGAGGATGCAGAGGAAGTACGACCTGCTTTTGTTGTGCAATTTCATTCAGTGCTTTAAATATACTTTGTATCCTCTGTTCATCATCTGTATTTTCAGCTCTGTGGATAGTGCACAGTACATACTCATCTTTAATTGTAAAGTCTGGTTTTTGGGCAAGTGATTTATAAAAAATTGCCCCATCTTGCATGACATCGCCTGCGTTTACAATTTTTATATCAAAATTATCAAATCCCTCTTTATGAAGATTTTCTACTGCTGTTTGTGTTGGGCAAAAAAGTATTTGACTCACTCTATCTGTAAGTATTCTATTTACCTCTTCTGGCATTTTCATATTGAAACTTCTTAGACCTGCTTCTATGTGAGCTAGTTTAATATGGAGTTTACTCGCAACAATTGCTCCTGCTAGTGTTGAGTTTGTATCACCATAGACCATAACCCAATCAGGCTTTTCTTTCAAACAGACCTCTTCAATCTTCTCTATCATTTGTCCTGTCATAGCACCATGGCTTTTACCACCAATACCTAGAAAGTAATCTGGTTTAGGGATCTTCATCTCATCAAAAAATATATCACTCATATTCGCATCATAATGTTGCCCCGTATGGACGATGACTTCTTCTATATCCTTATGCTTTGCTATCTCACGACTTACACTTCCCGCTTTTATGAACTGTGGCCTTGCACCTAGTATTGTTAAAATTTTCATTTTATCTCTTTTAATTTTTTTATATATTTTTCAATGCTTTTTGAAAAAATT
This sequence comes from uncultured Sulfurimonas sp., assembly GCA_964427835.1. Classification (GTDB taxonomy): domain Bacteria; phylum Campylobacterota; class Campylobacteria; order Campylobacterales; family Sulfurimonadaceae; genus Sulfurimonas. The sequence continues at coordinate 1,021 of CAYRVR010000110.1, forward strand.
GCTTTTTTTGCAATAATAGCCTTATTGATCTTTTGTATTGCAAACTCATTGTCAACCAAATCCAAATCATCCCTAAAAAAACTCCCATTACACCCATCTATAACCCATTCTCTATTTGCAGGTAAATTTGAGAGTATCGGATAACACCCATACTGCATTGCCTCTAAGAGAGAAACAGATGTTGAATCAGAAGATGGAATGGAGATATAATAATTTGCCTTTTTATAAATATCTTTCTGCTGGGATGCACTCAAAAATCCTACAAATTCCACCTGTTTAGAAATATTTAATCTAACAGCTAACGCCTCTAAATCCTGTCGCATATCTCCATCATTTGCAATAATAAGTTTCATTTTATCATTACGCAATTGAGCGAACCATTTGATAATTTTTTCAATATTATAATTTTCACTCAATGCTCTGTTGGAGAAAATAAGATTCTCATTTTTTGCAATGTCTGCATCTTCATCTCTTTTTTCCAAACCAAAAGCGAAAGTTTCAATTGGAACTTTTTTGTATATTTCTTCTATTTTATCACTCATAAAAAAGGAGTCTGAAGTAATTAAATTTGCCTGCGAAAGGGCAAATTTAGCTACATAAAATTTTATTTTATTTTCAAAAGGTGTTACTAAAATATCTGTTCCCCATGCTGATTGAATAAGCTTAAGAGAAGGTGTTGTTTTTTTTATTAGTGCAGCCAAAACACCGTAACTTGAAAGATAATGCGCATTCATATAGTGAGGTTTTAATTTATCTACAATTTTCTTAATAGCAAAATATTTTAACAATAGCCTAAAATTCCCGCCGGCTGCGTTTACATTTTCATTGAGTGAATAGATGTGTTCTGGCACAATGTATGATTCTAAGGCTGAATCATACCCATTTAAACTAATTAAATAAATATCATAAAATTTTACCAGTTCTTTAACCCACTTAAGCGTATGGGGACTTTTTCCATCTGCGAGTATAATGTATTTATCTTTCATTCAAAAGCTCTTCTATTAAATTTTCAAGCCTTTTGGCCTGTTCATATCGGTGATGTTTTTGAATAACTGCTTTATTAAACTCTCTAGGCACTCTATTTTCCCATTCACTGTAAGCCTGTATAAGAATATCATAGATTTTAGCACCATTGGAGTTATCGGCAACATACCCTGCGTTTGCCTTTTTGATCAATGCTGCGGCGACATCATTTTCATCCACAAGTGCAATTATTGGCGTAAGTGTTGCCAAATACTCAAAAAGTTTTCCCGTAAAAATACCCTTGCGGCCATTGCTAGGATGAATTAACAATAAAGCATCACTCTTTTGCATTATTTCTATTGCCTCTTGATGGCCAACAGGTGGTATAACTTCAATCATGGAGAGTAGATTTGTTGGGATATTAAAATGTGTCTTTACTCCAACAAGCTGTACCTTTATTTTTCTTTTCTTATCCTCAGCAATAAATCGGGAAAGAGCCTGCAAAAAGTTATTGGGATTTCTCTCACCATAAAAATTACCAGTATACGTAATGACAAATGCAGTATTATTTTTTTCTTTCTTTATCATCTCAAAATCATATCCGTTTCGAATCTCTTTAAAAAGCATTTTATCATTATTAGCTAGAGAAGCGAACTCATCAACTAATGGCTTTGAAACAGAAGTTAAAGCATCAACATTTTGAAATATCTCTTTTTCTAATTTTTGATACGTTTTTTTTGTTTTTTCACTTAATCCTATTCCCTGACTCATTTCATCACGCATATCTGCTATCCACTTCAAATGAGGGAACTCTTGTTTTAACCGGAGTGCCAAAACATGTGAAGCATCAGGTGCAAAAGAGGAGATAATCAAATCGATATTTTCTTCTTTTATTTTCTGCTTTAAAAGTGTATAGCTATTATCTATCCATTTTTGATAAATATTTTTTTGCATTTGTAAAATACTCTTATTGTAAAGAACTTTTGCATAATGAATAATTTTGTTTGTTCGCTTTGTAAATGGCAGAGTTTTTAAAAGAGGATTATTTTTCACTCTTGTAATTGAGACACCTTCCAAATCATTTTGATACTCTTCCCCTTCATCTACTGTATGCACAAATATATTATATTTACTTTTATCCAAATATTTTGCAAAAGAGTATATTCGATTACTTGCAATAGAGAGTTTTGGGGGATAGTAAACGGAAATTATTAAAATATTACTTTTCATCTTGCATCTTTTTGATAATTTTAGCTGGATTACCTGCAATAACTAGGTTATCTTCCGTAAAACTTTTTGTAACAACTGATCCGGCACCAATAATACAGTTGTCGCCAATTTCAACTTCTGGTAAAATAATTGCATTCGCCCCAATCCAAATATTATCACCAAGCTTAATAGGCCTAGCTTTTATTGGCCTATTTATATCTTCATAATGATGATTTGAACTAATAATTTTTACACCTGGAGCAAATAAACAATTTTTTCCTAAAATAATGCCATTAAAAGATTGAAAATAGCATTGTCCACTGACAGCAAAACTTGTAAGTGTTATCTCATCTTCACTGTAAATAATATTGGTCTCGTTAATAGTTGAAGTAAAATTTACACTAAAAGGTATTTTACTATGTCTTCTAAAAATACGTTGAAAAATAAAATTAATTATCCACAGTTCTACTGTAATTTTATTAATAAAATGTAATTTCTTATAAAGATACTTATTCTTTTTTAAAAGAGTTTTTATCATCAAAATACCTTTGCAATTTTTGCAGAAAACCACAAATACATTAAATATACAAATGAATATGCAAAAGATAAATTAACTATGACATCATAAGGAGTAGATGCAACATAAAAACTAAAAAGTGTTCCAATTAAAAATAAAAAATTTCCAAATAAATTTAATTCCTGCCTATCACCTATAAAAAGCATAAAACTAAGCGGACTAGAAATGAATCTTAAAAACAACATTGGAACCAAGAGACGAGCATAAACTCCTGATTCAGACCACTGTTCGCCAAAAACAAAAGTAAAAATATCAATTGCATAAACATATATAACAATTGATGGTACTAAACTTAATGCCAGTAACTTAAAAAAAGTCGTAACATAAATACTCTTTGCATTGCCAAGTCTCTGAAAGTCTTTTGAAGCTTTTTCTTTAAATACATCTAAAACAGAGGCTGCAATCATAGAAACAGGTAACCCAAGCATTTTTTGTGTAAGATAGTAGTAACCTGCAAATATTGATGAATAGATAGAATTAAACAGAATATTTACAACTTGCTGTGCTGATACATTTAATAAAGAGGCTAATAAATCAAATTTTGGAAACTTAATATATCTATGAGCAACAGACAATATCTTATTTATATGAATAACCTGAAAAAAGTTTTTATCTAGTAAAGCACTTTTTTTTATTAAGTAAAGTGTTGCTACTATGCTACCAAAGATATTTCCTAAGATAAGTCCACTCGAACCATTTATTATAGGAGCAATTGTAAGATTTGCAGCACTTGTAGTAGAACTTTGATACACCCTACTTAAAGCCAAATTTTTATACTTTTTTTGACGGTTTTCCCAGTAATTAAATGTTTGATATAAACCGGTAAATAGAATACTTATTGGTACTAAATAAAGCCAATTGGATATAGCAACATTGCCAAGTAAAGTTGTAATTTGTTTATTAAAAAGTATAATAACAATCAAGGTCGATAAACTAATTAAACAAGCAATAGCTATAGACAATATCATAATATTCAAAGCATCGTCATCCTTTTCAGGAAGCATAATAGCCACTTCGTATCTCGCAGTTGCAATGACGGAAAGTATAGAAGCAACACTCATATACAAAGCAAAAACCCCAAAATCCTCAGGCGTATAAATCCGTGTCAAAATAG
>CAYRVR010000111.1:0-4756 GCA_964427835.1 uncultured Sulfurimonas sp.
ATCTGTAATCAACATTGAATTTGAGGTGATTCCCGTTTGTTGCTTTATTGAGATCGGAGAGTGTTTCTTCTATGTCTGATAATTTATCATCGACACTCTCCTCTTCGTCATCATCTTTTGATTGTTCTGCCTCTTTTTTTGCTAGTATAGCATCTTCTTTTATCTGTTGTTGCTCTGCTTTTAAAGTATCAAGTTCATGTTGGAGCTTTTTTACATGCAGTTCCATTGTTTGGAATCGTGTATACATAGTCTCTGCGTTTACATTGGCTGAGAGTAAAAGTGTTGCAGTTAAAGAGAGGAGGAGTGGCTTATTCATAGTGACCCTTTTATTTAATTATTGTGATACTATACATCATATTGTATAAATATAATTTTAAACTATAATAGAATGATGATTGTAGAAAGAATTTTATATTCTTTATATTATTTTTTACATTCTTTAGATAAGATTCTATTTATTTTATCTAAGGAATAGCTTTGACTTTATTTCGATCTTTTCTTCTTCTAACAACCCTAGTATTATCACTTGTTGCCTCTCCGAATATTGCACAGTTAAAAGCAGCAGTTGAGGCCAATCCAGCTCTCTTAGATACTCCACAGGCAAAAGCTGCTATGGAGAAAAAAGGTATAACTACAGAAGAAATTCAAGCTAAATTAGATGCTAAACAAAAAAATGAAAATAGTATAAATTTAGATAATCCACTCCAAATAATGAATAATATTGATATTAATCTCACAGATGTGAATGTAACAGATGTGAATGTAACAGATGTGAATGTGAGTATTAATCCATTTAAATACCATCAAAGGTTCAATAAAGAAGAGAGACAACAGCAACTTGTGCAAAATAAACTCGTACGTTATTCAAGTAGATTTTTTGCTAACAGAAATATGATAAACAGCTCTTCTCTTCCTACCCCAAATGATTACATCGTAACAAATGGCGATACTTTGCTTGTCTACATCTATGGTGACAGAGACCAAAAGTTAACGCCAACAGTTGGCAATGACGGCACAATTAACCTTCCATACCTTGGGCCAATCACTGTAGGTGGGATGAAGTTTAGTGCAGTCAAAAAACATCTTCTAGATAATTTAAAACATCACTATAAGACAAGTGATTTTTATATCAATATGAAAAAGTACAGTACTATTCAAGTGACATTAGTAGGGGATGTGAAGGCACCAGGTCTTTATAACCTAGCATCATTTTCTACACTCAAAGATCTTCTAGTGGCTTCTAAAGGGATAAATTCTACAGCTTCTGTGAGAAATTTGACCATTAAGCGTAATGGGAAAGTCATCGCAGATGTAGATTTTTATGACCTTCTTTTTCATGCAAACAAGGTTGCTACAACTATCTTAAAGCAGGGTGACATCGTCATTGTACATCAGGCAAAAAAACTTGTTTGGGTTGATGGGTATGTAAACAATGCGGCGGTCTTTGAACTCAAAGGAAACGAGAATTTAGCAGATGCCATCGTATATGCTGGTGGTATGAAGCCAGATGCTTCAAAATCAAACATAAAAATAAAAAGATACGCAAACAATAATGTAATAAAAACATTTACACTCTCTTACAAAGAAGCAAAGCACTTTTCACTGCAAAATGGAGATAAAGTCTACATTTATCCTTTAGATTTTGCAAAAGTACAAAGTGTAAATATTTACGGAAATATCATCAGGCCAGGAAGTTATCACCTTCCAAAACAAAAAACACTCAATGCATTACTTAAAAAGAATGTAAAAGATGGGCTAAAAAATTTCTTTTTACCACAAACATATTTTGAATATGGTGTGATTAAACGGTATGGTAAAGGGCTTGATTATGAGACACACGCTTTTAATCTTTTAAATGTTCTCTCAGGTAAAGAGATTGTGAAATTGGCTCCGCAAGACCAAATTTATATTTTTGCTTATAACGATATTTATAAATCGCCTTATGTTGTAACAAAAGGCGATGCACTGCTTCATCCTGGAAAATTACAGTTTTACAACGGAATGGAGTTGCGTGATGCCATTAATGCTTCTGGTGTTCCAAATGGCATTGCTTTAGATGATAAGGTAGAGGTTACTTCATTTTTGACATATGATTACATGCCAAAAACAAAATTTTATTCATTAAAAAAAGATGGAAATGTTCATTTAAATCCTTATGATGTTATTAAAGTTTTTAATTATTATGATACACATATTTTACAACCGGTTACGATTAGTGGTGAGGTAGTGAAGCCTGAAACTGTTTACTATGAAAAGGGTATGACGCTTCAAAAACTCATTGCAATGGCGGGAGGTCTTACTCCTAGAGCATATACTAAAGATGTGGAAATAGTACGCTATTTTATAGATGCAAACCAGACACGAGAAAGAAAAATTTTACATACAAGTGAACTAGAAGGCAATTTCGCAGAAATTGCATTGCAACCTTATGATGAAGTGAGGGTCTTTAGTATTCCAAAATGGAGTGATAGGAAAGTTGTGGAACTTAAAGGTCAGGTACGTTTTCCCGGTAAGTACACAATTCAAACAGGTGAAAAGCTCTCAAGTGTTATACAAAGAGCGGGAGGATTTACAAATGAAGCATTTGTAAACGCAGCTGTATTTACTCGTGAAAGCATACGAAAAAATCAAGTGAGACAGTACAATGCAACACTTGCAAAACTCAAACGCCAGCTTGCTATCTATGGTGCAATGCCGGCAAATCTAAAAAAAGGTGATATTAAACAATCTTTAGCATCAGTAAATGAAGTTATGCAAGAGGCTAAGAAGTACCAACCACTTGGAAGGGTGAGCCTGAAACTCGATAGAAATATTACAAAATTTCAAAAGAGTCCATATAACTTGGTACTGCAAGATAAGGATACTTTGATTATTCCATCGAAAATTGATACTGTAACTGTTTTTGGGGAAGTGTTTAATCCTACTTCGTTTGTTTATAACAAAAGTTTGGATGCAGATGATTACATAGACCTTGCAAGTGGTCTTACACAAGGAGCTGATGCAGATAGAATTTATGTAATCCATGCAGATGGGACAAGTGAACCACTTGAAAGCGGTTGGTGGATATTTGCATCGAGTGCTGATGTTCATGCAGGAGATACAGTTGTTGTGCCTATGCACATTGACAAGTACAACCAACTTGACCTTTGGGAGAGTGTCTCTAAAATCATGGCAGGCTTTGCTGTAACCATAGCAACACTCAACACTATAGGAATATTTTAATGAATACTACGCAAGAGTGCCAAAATATGGTAGAAGAGGATGAAATAGATTTACGAGAGTTGTGGCAGAGTGTAAAAGATGGTAAAAGAACTATTTTTCTTACTATGCTCGCTGTTATGACACTAACATTTGTTTATGTTTTAGCAACACCAAATAGTTACAAGTCAGAAGCTGTTTTAATGCCATCTGCTCAAGACTCTACTCCTTCTCTAGGTGGGCTAGGTGGACTCGCTGCTATGGCAGGAGTGAGCATAGGCGGTGGTAGTATGACTCCGGATGTTGCGTTTAAGTCACTCCTTAATAACTACAGCTTTATGAAAAATTTTGTTGAAAAAAATCATATTTATGAATATTATAACCGTGATGACGCAGATAAAAACTATGTCTTTGCATTAGGTTATAGAGGGCTGTATGATCTTTTTCATGGTAGTAAAGAGAAAAAAGCTTTGAGTGAAGCAGAAAAAAATGATGCAATTTATAAACTTACAAAAACATTACAAAAAAAGATTTCCATATCAGCAGATAAAAAATCAGGTCTTATTACCATCTCATACACAGATTATGACAGAACATACGCACCAAAAGTGGTAAACTACTTCTTAAAAGATGCCAGTGCATACTTGGTGATGAATGGACTTAAACATATCAATAGCCAACTCAACTACTTTCAAAAAGAGATGGCAAACGCAGAGGCAATAGAACTCCGTAAAAATCTCTCTGAGATGATTAGTAAGATTTTGCAAAGCAAAGTAACTATGCAAGCAAAAGAGTACTACCAGTGTGACCTTTTAACTGCACCAAAAACTGCATACATAAAAGACAAAACCAAACCAAAACGAGGTTTAATCTTGGTCGTTGCGTTTATAACGAGTATGATTTTAGGCATTTTTATAGTTTTCTTTCGTAACTTTTTGAAAGAGGGCAAAGAGGAAGATAGGGATGAATGAAAAAAGTCTCTTGGAAGCTTTAAATGCCAGTTTATTATTAAACGATAATGTTATATTTGCTTATTTGTTTGGTTCGTTCGCTAAAGGTGAACAGACAAGTTCGAGTGATGTTGATATTGCACTTTACTTAAAAGATAGTTCTTTAGATAATCAACTACAAATAATTTACGAGTTATCAAAGTTACTTAAAAGAGATGTTGATTTAGTAGTTTTAAATAGTGTAAAAAACATATATTTGTTAGAAGATATACTCAAAAATAGCATTGTTTTAAAAGATGATGAAAAAAGAGTTGATTTTGAGCTTTTAAAAGAGCATGAAATTTTGGACTATAAAGCTTTTAAAAGGTACATAGATGCAGCATAAAATAGGTGCTAAAATTGCTCCATTTAGAAACTTTTTAGCATATGATTATGAAAAAGTTGATTATCTTATAAATAGAAAAATATTTAACCATGATAGAGGAAAAAATTTAAAATGATAAGAACTAAAGTTCAATGCAGGGAGGCACTAAATGCCGAGTCGTAAAATCGTAATAGCAGGAACAGGCTACGTAGGTCTTTCAAACGGAATCCTACTCTCTCAAAAC
>CAYRVR010000112.1:0-4664 GCA_964427835.1 uncultured Sulfurimonas sp.
TAAGAGCTTTAAAAGCATCTGTTGTTTCTATGATTTGCATTGAATTCTCGCTTAATTTATTTTTATGCGTATTATAGGGTATTTTTTATAACAGTGTACCGTTTTTGTACCGTTTTTCTAAAAACTCTATTTTCATTTTTTCCTTGCGTGGTAAAAAATGCGCATATATTTCGAGCGTGATTTTAACATTCTCATGCCCAAGTGTTGCTGAAACCCACATAGGATCTATACCATTGTTTAGCATCATACTTGCAAAAGTGTGTCTGGCACTATGCAGCGGTCTGTGTTCTAAGTTTAAACTCTTTAGTAGAGCTGTAAACTTTGACAATAGTGTAGAACCTTGTGTATAATGCGACTGTTTGGCATTGAGAAACACAAAAGTGTTTTTCATCCCTGTTAAAAGCCTCTGACTCTTTAAGAAGTGCTTTGCCTGTTCAAGCATCTCTATATCTCTATAGCTTGAGAGAGTCTTTGGCGTTCCTATTGTTCCAGCTGATACTGTTTTGTTTATGCTTATGGTGTCTGTTTGGAAATCAACATCATCCCATTTTAGAGCCATAAGCTCACCGATACGCATACCAGTAAAGAACAGTATCCCAAGAAAGTTTTTAAAGTCTCCACGCACATTCTCTAAGATAGTGTCCATCTCATCGAGTGTAAAAACTTTTACAGACTGTTTCTTTGTGCTTTTCTTGTAGGTTGGAGTGCTTACCATTTTTACTGGGTTTACATCTATCTCGCCTCTAAGAATTGCATCTTGGAACACTTCGGACAACAAGTATCTTGACTGACCTATAGTGCATTTTCCACCTATGCCTTTGCTTTGCACAAAGTCCTGGTACTTTTTGATATCTATAGGCTTTACCTGTGCAACTGTTTTATCTTTGAAATAGGGTTCGATGTAGTTTTTGAAAGTAACTTTGTAATTTCTTACAGTGCTCTCTTTTTTTGTACTGTATTGTAAGTTTATAAACTCAAGTATCAAATCAGTAATCAACTTAGACTCATCACACACCAAATTTAGGTCATCATCAAAGAGTCCTTTGTAGAACTTGTTTTGGATGATGTTTTTGTTTACTGCGTTGTATTTCATCTTGGAAGATTTAAACTTATCGCCTATGCCAAAGTATAAAATGCCGTTGCGATTTTTAAACCGTAGCTTTTTCATATACTAATCCTCTTGCTAGTTGGTCTCTAAACTCAAGGATCTTATCTTCATCAAACACTATGATTTTAGCATTTTTATAAAAATAATGATACCCTTCGATAAGCAGACCACTTGACATGTAGTTGTTTATGGTACGTTCTGACTTCCCTAAGAATTTTGCAACATCCTTCTTTCTTGTGATGGGTGGTGCAAATTTTCTCATCCGCTCATTCATCTCTTCTATCTTTTTTAGAAGGTCTGGAATGAGTTCAAGATTTTCAAATGCTGTTACATTCATGGTTTTATCTCCTGAGTTATTTTTTTAGTTGTTGCAACTCCAAACTTCTTGATGTGACATCAAGTGATTCTTCAAACCTCGTTAAAATCTCTTTGCCTACTTGTGAGACGATGAGTGATAGCTGTTGTTTCATCTTTTGCTTGAGTGTTTCATTTTCATTGAGTGTTGATTCGTAGAGTTTTGCAAGGTTTTTATGTTTTCTTTGCTCTTGGCTTATGGTGTTTGTTGTTGCCGCTATGAGCGAGTTTTGTTTGAGGATAATCTCTTGGAGTTCTTTGGTTGCTGAGTTGTTCGGTAGTTCCGAACAGCTTGGTTGTTGGTTGAAGTGTCTATACAAAACTTCAAAACATTCGTTTTTATACTCTATGAGATTTTGTTTTACTTCTGGCTTTACTCTGTTTACACTTATAGAGAAGAGCCATCCGTTAATCTTGTTATATGGAATACATAGCACTTTTTGAATAATGCCGTTTATTTCTATCTCTCTGAGTTCGCTTTTGTATGTTGGGTCAGCTTGAATTTTCTGATATTGTCGTGACTTGTCTATACCTAAGTTTTGACAAATTTTATTTACACTTACAAAATTATCAATAACCTCTATAGACTCATTTTTAAATTCAACGGTAATTATTTTCATTACAACTCCTTTGTAAAAGTAATCATTAATTACTTATTTTTAGAATTGTAGCAAAAATAAATTAACTTTGTCAAGCTTAATAGTAATTATAATTTAACTTAGTAGCTTTAAAATGTAATTTATAATTACTTTATTGGGGTTAGGCTTATGCCTATACTCCTATTTTAGCCACTCTTTGAGGGTTGATTTTATTTTATTGGAGTTTTCTAACTCTTTTTCAAGTTCAATATTTTTTTTATAGAGTTGTATTGCTTTTTTCATTGGTTCACTAATTTTCCCAGTAGATGAAGCATTTTTTATTGCACCATCTCCATACCCAATAGCCTCGCCAAGTTCCTTATAAGTCATTCCTAACTCTTTGCAGGTTTTTTTGACTATGTTTTCATCTTGTGGCATATTTTTCCTTTCTGTTATGATTTTGTGGCTGTAAATCGTTTATGCTACTACAAGTGTTGCTACTACCATTTAACTATGCGTATGTTTTGTTTTTGTGTTGATGTCTATAAGCACTTTTGCGAAAGCTATGCCTACAACTGCAAATGATGCGATTACTATCCATTCCATTACAACTCCTCTAACTCGTCGATTTTTTCAAATGCTTTTTTATTGACTACTATTATAGCAAATGATAGCAAAATAGTAAGTGCAAACGCCATAACAAGGATGAGTGGGCTTGCTGTCTTGTAGGATGTCGCTATGAAACCAACAAGCGAGACTACAACCGCTGTTAATATGCCAAACACAACTTTAAGCCAACCTATTTGCTCTTTTATCTTTTCTGCTCTACTCATGATATAAGTTCTTTACATGTACGCTTGACGATATTCTCTTCTTCTGGCATTTTTTAACCTCCTTTTAGTTAATCATCTCTAAAAACTTTATTGTTGTGTTACAAAGTTTTTCAAATACTTCCGTGACTTCTAACCCCTCTTTTGCTTTCGTGTAGATGTTTTGTGCAAAGTTTTGGTTTTTTGATGCCTGTATGTCGTTTTTGTACAGTGCAATTATGGAAATCACTTTATAGTAGAAGTTTTTGTATGCGTTGTTTCCTATGATGCGAAACTCCTCTAAAAACTCCTCTGTTGCGTTTATAAGCTCTTTTATAAAAGCATCATCCTCTTTTGGTGCATTTTGTAGGAGTGTTTGCAGCTCCTCTTTTGTTTGGTAGTTGAGGGTGTGTTTTTTGTGCTTATTGAGTGCTTTTAGCGTTGCTAAGTGTCCTTTTGTTATGAGGTCTTCTTGTTGTCGTATGGGCGTATGAAGATTTGAGTGTGCAAGAAGCTTTTGTAAATCCTCAATAATTTCTCTCTCTTCATCATCGCATTGTGAGTCTAATATAAAAAAATCAAGCTCTTTGATTGTCAAGGCTCTTAGCTTCAGGAGTGTTATTTCGTCGTCTTCATCATATGCTTTTTTGAGAACAGACAAAATGTGTGTATCTTTTTGTCTGTGACTATAGAGTGTCTCAAAGATTTCTATCACTGCAATGCCTTAGCGATGTAGTATAGTTTAAGTGCTTTTTCTTTGAGCAATTCAAATGATGCAATATCAGCTTTTTTTTGTTTTAGAAGTTCCTGTTCTATTTTGTCCAGCTCTTTACATGTACGCTTGACTATGTTCTCTTCTTCTGCCATTTGCTGTTCCTTTTTAGATAACATAATTATAGCAAAATCACACTTTAACGATAATCCCACTCCCTCCATGTCGCAGTATCTTTGTTAAAAATCTTTGCAGATACTTCATGTCGTGTGAGATTTCCTCGTATGGTTTGCCTTGAAATACTCCCTTGAGAGAGTAGATGGGTTTTGGTGCTTGCATCATCTCCCTCCGTAGTGGTTTGGTGGAACCGGTCGTCCGTTTTTGTCCTGGTACTCATAGGTCGGCTGTTGTGTTTGTGGTTGCCCTTGTTGCGGTGCGTAGCCTTGCGGTGAGTTGTATTGGGCGTTTCGTGCCGCGTTGTTGTGTTGTGACTGTGGTTTTTCGTCTCTATCAAAGCAGTTGAACTTTAGCTCTGTCACGCCAACTGGGATGGACTCTATCTCACCAAATACTTTTCCGTCATCGCCGATAACCAAAGAGCCGATGTTTATCCACTTCGTTTTAATAGCATTGGTTGTTTTGTCTGTGTAGTTTTTCGCTACGCTTATGTTCATTTTTTCTCATCTGTTTTCCTTTAGTAGATTTAATTTTCTTTTTTGCACCCCAGTAAAAGCACTGAGCTTTTCTAAGATGTAGTCTGAGACTTCATTGCTTTGTGCCTCAATCTCAAGTGGTGTATTTGGGTTGTAGGAGTAGCTCTCCATCTGTTTATGATGTATGCCTGCAAATTTTGACAAAGGCTCTTCATAGAGTGAGTAGAGTCCGACAATTGTCGAGACCGCATCTATCTTCATCTTTTTCTCTGCGAAGTGATTGACCGCACTTACCCACACACTGTTGGCTATGGCTGTTGCTTCTAAAAACTCTCTTTTGTTGATACGCGCACGACGAAACATAAACTTTTTTATGCGTCGTCGTATGGTATCGATGGGCTTGGCTCTCTCACTTGCTATAGTCGGGTCGTAGTTTGACATAATGCTTCC
>CAYRVR010000113.1:0-4534 GCA_964427835.1 uncultured Sulfurimonas sp.
GCACAAGCGTGGCAATATAGCTATATTGTTGGTGACATTGAAGCATCATTTGATAAAGACGGAAAGCTTAGTAGCTGTAATGGTTACGAGACAATGCTTCTTGGCAAGCCTTTTGAGATTGACCACCAAGATGCAAACGCAAGCGCAGAAAATCAAATCATAAATATCATCAATGCACACGACAATATGGCTTTAGTTGAAGAAGATGCAAATGCTCTTGCTGCCTTAAAGCCTTACAAAGACCAACTTGATACAAAGAAAAATGAGGTTGTTGGTTTTGCAGAAACATTTTTAGGACATAGTCGTATTCCTTATGACAAGTACGATGGTAAAAGTGTTTTAGCACATGGTAGTGAAATCGCTCCTATTGTTTGTGCTTCTTTTATGGAAGAGGATCCTAATGCCGATGTTTGTATTCAAAATGGTGGAGGTGTTCGTACACCGATAGAAGAAGGAAACATCACAATAAATACAGCCTATACACTACTTCCATTTAAAAATACTCTTTATGAGATTACAATGAAAGGAAGTGAGATTAAGCAAGTCATAGAAGATGCTTTGACAAATTACCTTGATAATGGTGGTTCAACTGGCTCTTTCCCATACGCTTATGCTCTTCGTTATGACATCAATGCTTCTGAAGTAAAAGACAATCGTGTAAGTAACCTTGAAGTTATGGATAAAACAAACCATACTTGGTCTGCAATAGATAATGATAAAATGTACACAACCATAACAAACAGCTACACAGCAGAAGGTCATGATGGTTATGCAACATTTAAAACAGTGCAAGAGGCAAGAGGCAAAGGAACAGATACGTACCTAGACTATGCTATGAGTTTTGTGGATTATGTGAAAAAACATACAAAAGAAGATGGTGGTATAGACAAACTTCCACTTTCAGAACTTCCTATTAAATGTTATGTAGATGCAAATCATCCAACTTGCAATGAAATGACTGATGAGTTGATTGTTGGAACAAAAAAACCACTAGAGCATTTTAACTTTGGGCTTACAAGTGTGACATTTAGCAATAGTTTTGAGCTAAACGCAACATGGGGACTAGGAAGTGCAGCTACTCATAAAGCGGGAGATAATAACACTACTTTTTACACAATGACAGATAGAGGCATTAACATTAAATGTAAAGATGATGAAAAAGTTATAGGTATGGATATTTGTGATAAAGGCAAAATTTTTCCTTTTCCAGAATTTACACCAACAATTGTCAAATACACGCTCAAAGGTAATAGCGCTGTTGTAAAAGAGATCATCCCTATAAAAGACAAGGATGGGAACAACATTAGTGGTATTTCAAATCCTCTTTCTAACTTCACAGAAAAAGCTTATGACATTAATGGCACAGAGATGACTTATGATCCAAATGGTTTAGATTCAGAAGCGCTTGCAGCTTTAAGTGATGGAACATTTTGGATAAGTGAAGAGTATGCACCAAGTCTTGTTCATATTGCGGCTGATGGTAAAATCATAGAGCGTTTAGTTCCAAAAGGTTTAGAAAATGATTTGGCAAATGCTGATTATACTGTTAAAGGTGATTTACCCGCTATCATTGCAAAAAGACATGAAAATCGTGGGATAGAGTCTATTGCAGTAAGTCCAGATGAAAAATATATCTACTTTGCTTTACAAAGTCCATTAGATAATCCTAACTACAAAGAGACACGAAATGTACGCCTTTATAAAATGGAAATTGCAAATCACAGTAATATCCAAGAGTATCTTTATGTTGAAGATAAACCTGATACATTTGCAAAAGACAGTGCAACAAAAACAAGAAAACAAAAAGATGTTAAGATCTCGGAGATGGCTACACTCGGCAATGATATAGTTTTAGTTCTTGAGAGAATCAGTGCTACAACAAAATTATTTAAAATAGATCTTAATGGTGCAGCAACAGTTCCTGATGATATGTCTGATAATTTAGAAACAAATACGACAGGAGTTTCAGCTCTTACAAAAACATTGCTTTTTACTACAGACAATGTTGATGGTCTTCCAAATAAAATCGAAGGCGTAGCTAATTTGGATGGGAAAGATTTTTTACTTATAAATGACAACGATTTTGGAATAGAAGGTGATGAAACGCAAGCAAGTGTTGTCACTTTTGATACAAATATAAGTAGATAGCTTCTACGAAGGATCTCTTTTTTGGAAACATTCCAAAAAGAGGTTTGCTCTTAAGTGCTTTCTTTAATACAATGCTCTTACACAAATCATACACGTTATTTGAGTATAATAGCTCTAAATGATTTCAAGAGGAGGATGGTATGTGTATCCCTCATGGTGCTCCGCGCACAACAAATAATGGTTTTGTGAAAGAGAAAAAAGCTCCAAAACACATTAAAAGAGTTTCACAGAGAGAATTTGAAAAAGGTGATCCTGATTTTGTGGATGAGAGAACTTCCACATATTCACCAAAGAAAAAAGGTTCATTCTTTGATAACTTTTTCTCGTAGAAATTTTTTACAGGCAGGCTTTCTCTCAAGTGCTGTTTTTATAATGGATGGATGTGAGCTTTTTTCAGTTACAACTCCGATAGATACGATAAAAGTCTTACACCACGATCTTTTTCCAAAGGCGCAATCTTTGGGTATTCAAACAGCTCCTTATATGCACATAATCTTCCATCACTCAAGAATCTCGCAAGAGGACAAAAGGTACATTAAAAACGGTGTGAAATGGCTCAATGAAGCGGCTGTCGAGCAGTATAAGCAAAAATATGTAAAGCTTAGGGCCGATAAACGAGAAGATCTTTTACGCCATATTTCTCAAAAAGAGTGGGGGGAGAGTTTTTTATATACTATTATGACCTATATGTTTGAGGCGATGCTTGGTGATCCTATTTATGGAGGCAACAACAAAGAACATGGATGGCAATGGCTCTCTTTTGAGGGTGGCAAACCACGTCCACAAAAGGCATTTTTATAATGGTAGATGTATGTATAATTGGAAGTGGTGCAGGTGCAGCACCAATTGCTTACGAACTTTCAAACGCAGGCTTTAGTGTTGTTGTTTTAGAAAAGGGTGAGAATTACACTGAAAAAGATTTTAACAAAGATGAACTTGCAGTCTGTCGTAGAGATATGTTTACCCCTCCATTATGGGAACAAAAGCATATTATTAAAGAGTATAAAGCAGATGGAACCTTCACCCGTTATGATGGGGAAGAGTCAGGATGGAATTTTTGGAACGGTTCTATGGTTGGTGGCTCTTCAAATTTAATGAGTGGCTACTTTCACAGACTCAAACCAAATGACTTTCGACTCAAAAGTGTTTATGGAGATATAGAGGGGGCAAATGTTGTTGATTGGCCACTTTCGTATGAGGAATTAGAACCTTATTATACAAAAGTAGAAAAAGTCGTTGGTGTGAGCGGAAGGGTTGTCAAACATAAATTTCAAGAACCCCGTTCAACACAGGATTTTCCTTATCCTGAACTTGCAACAAATGGAGTTACAAAGTGGTTTGACAATGCTTGTAGTGCACTTGGCTATGATGCAATGCCAACACCACGTGCGGTGCTTTCTCAAAATGCACTTGGACGTAATGGCTGTTACTACTCAAATTTTTGTGGAAGTTATGGGTGTGCAAGTGGTGCAAAAGGAAGTGCTAGGGCAGCATTGCTACAAAAATGTAATGCTAAGATTATAACAGATGCCTTTGTTTATAAACTTGAGAGTGATGCCAAGCGAGTAACCCGTGCCTATTACTACACAAAACATAAAATCCGTCATAGTATTAGGGCAAAAATTTTTGTTCTAGCAGCCCAGGCAATAGAAACTTCACGTCTGCTATTAAACTCAAAAAACAGGTTTTTCCCAAACGGATTGGCAAACTCAAGTGGACAAGTAGGGAAAAATCTTATTTTCTCTGCCGGTGGAAGCGGAAGTGGACGTTTTGTATTTGAAAAGTTGACACAAACGCAGCAAAAAGAACTTATGCAGGTGGGAGTCTTTTTTAACCGCTCTTTGCAGGATTGGTATGCGTACAAAGAGGGTGATAAAGAGTATAAAGGTGGGACAATAGACTTTTTATTTGAACATCAAAATATTATTCCACGTGTGATGGAAGAGGTTTATGATGAGGATGGAAATCTTTTGTGGGGAGATGCCTTGGCAAAAAAACTTGCCAAACGGTTGAAAACCTCGAGAGTCTTAACCTTTGAAGTTTTTAACGATTGGCTCCCTACAGATAAATGTTTTGTGAGTGTTGATAGGAGCGTAAAAGACATATATGGTGTACCTGTTGGTGTGATTAATCTGTATGGACATCCACATGATTTGCAAGTTGGAGAGTTTTTAGCCAAAAAAGCTGTCAAGGTTTTGGAAAAACTTGGTTGTACTGAGATTGACTACACTATATCATCAGCACCTCCACCAAATCTTGTTGCAGGTGGATGTCGGTTTGGTCATGATCAAACGACATCTGTGCTTGATAAAGAGTGTAAGACGCATGATCTTGATAACCTTTATGTAACAGATGCCTCTTTTATGCCAACAGGAGGAAGTGTCCC
>CAYRVR010000114.1:0-4508 GCA_964427835.1 uncultured Sulfurimonas sp.
TTTTTGGAGATAATCACACCTATTAAATGTGTTTCAAATCAATAAAAATGGATGAAAATGTTAGATTTTGCAAAATTTACAAAGTACTCAAAACCTGGACCGCGTTACACATCGTATCCGACTGCGCTGGAATTTAAAGATGATTTTACCTATGACTCTTATATTCAAAAGCTAGAGACTCAAGAGAGTTCTCGACCTTTGAGTCTTTATTTCCACCTTCCTTTTTGTAAAAATGCCTGTTATTTTTGTGGTTGTAATGTTGTTTTTACCTCCAAAGAAGACAAAATGATCCGTTATATTGATTACCTTAAACGAGAACTTAAAATTCTCTCAAAACATCTTGATATGAATCGAGAGGTTATTCAGATGCATTTTGGTGGAGGAACACCTACATTTTTTTCTGCCCCACAGCTTGATGAAATCATTACTGAAATAAAATCATATTTTCCAAATTTTGTAAAAGATGCTGAAGTTTCTTGTGAGATAGACCCTCGTCATATAAATGAAGATCAGATGCAGGTTATGAGTAAACATGGATTTAACCGTGTTAGTTTTGGTTTGCAAGATTTTAATGAAAAAGTACAAGTAGCTGTTCACCGTGTACAACCTTACAGCATTACAAAAAATGCGATGGATTTGGCAAGAAAATACAATATGCACTCTGTGAATGTTGATTTGATTTATGGTTTACCGTATCAGACTTTAGAAACTTTTAAAGAGACACTCTCTCTTGCTTTGACACTCAATCCTGACAGATTTGCTGTTTTTAACTATGCGCATGTGCCTTGGTTGAAAAAAACGATGCGTAAAATTGATGAAACAACATTGCCAAGACCAGATGAAAAACTCCAAATTATGCAATATACCATCGATTTTTTAACAAAAAATGGCTATAAAATGATAGGTATGGATCACTTTGCAAAACCTGAAGATGAACTTTTTAAAGCAATAGAAAAAGGTGAACTCCATAGAAATTTCCAAGGCTATACAACTAAAGGCGGTGCAGATTTGATCGGTGTTGGGCTGACTTCCATTGGAGAAGGTGTTGATTATTACGCACAAAATTTTAAAGATATGCCTTCATACGAGGCGGCTATTGATGCACAGAAGTTACCGTTTGAAAGAGGTGTAGCACTCAGTGAAGATGACAGAATTCGCCAGTATGTTATTATGGAGCTGATGAGTAACTTTAAACTCGATATTAAACGATTTGAAAAGCTTTATGGTGTGAATTTTAAAGAGTACTTTGCTGATGCCATCGAAGCCTTACAACCTTTCGTTAATGAAGAGCTCATTACAATGGATGATGAAAAAATTGCATGTTCACAAACCGGAACGCTGCTGATTCGAAACATTGCCATGCCGTTTGATGCCTATATGAAACGTCATGCAGGCAGTGATAAAACATTTTCAAAAACGGTGTAATTATTATGAGTAAAAAACCAGAAGATATTTTTGATTTTACAGAGATAGCAGATGATTGTGTGAAGTGTGGGAAGTGTATTCCTGTATGTACTATCCATAGGGTAAACGCAGATGAGGTAACCTCTCCTCGTGGTTTTATTGACCTTTTAGGAGCCTACAAACGAGGTGATCTAGAACTTGATAAAACGGCAAAAGATATTTTTGAATCGTGTTTTTTATGTACAAACTGTGTAGACGTTTGTCCAAAATCACTGCCGACAGATATGGTGATAGAACAAGTTCGTAGTGATATTGCACAACAGTATGGAATAGCCTGGTATAAAAAGGCATTTTTTCTACTGTTGCGTCACCGCTGGCTCAATGATATTGCTTTTAAACTCGGTTGGGTCTTTCAAACATGTGGTTTTAAAATCAAAGCAGATATTGATTCTATGCACTCTCGCTTTAACCTGCCGATGCTTAAAGCAGACAGACTATTGCCAAGTTTGAAAAAAACCTCTTTTTTAAATGCCCATCCTGAAAATATTAGTAATGGTGGCAAAAGAAAAGTAGCTATATTCATTGGCTGTTTAGGGAATTATAACTTTAGAAATATTGGCGATTCCCTTTTAGAAATTTTAGAGACCTTGGAAATTGATGCATTTTTGGCGAAGAGTCAAAAATGTTGTTCTGCACCTGCGTATTTTACAGGTGATTTTGATACGGTTGATTACAATGCCAAATTTAACATTGAGTATTTTGAAAAATTTGCTGATGATGTTGAAGCGATTTTAGTTCCTGAGGCAACTTGTTCTGCAATGCTTAAAATTGACTATGAACACTATTTCCATGACCAGCCGGAGTGGAAAGAACGCGCACGTGCTGTGATGAAAAAAGTTTTTATGGCCACGGAGTGGTTGCAACACCATACAGAGCTTGAATCTATTTTGGCAAAGAAAAAACAAGATACAAAAATTGTCACCTATCATGATCCTTGCCATGCAAGAAAAATGCAGGGAATTCATGAAGAGCCAAGAAATCTTATTCGTCAAAACTATAAAATAGTTGAGATGAGTGATCCAAATGCTTGTTGTGGTTTTGGTGGCGTAACGATGCAGAGTGAAAAGTATCATTTTGCAAAAGCTGCTGGGGTTCCAAAAGCTGCTATGATTAAAGCAACAGGAGCACAGATAGTCTCAGCTGAGTGTTCTGCATGTCGTATGCAGATAAATGCAAGTATGAATTATGCAGAGGTAGATACTGTCTTTAAAAATCCTATTGAACTAATAGCAGAGGCATTGAAACGATAATGCACTATTTTACTTGGGATGCAAATCCAATTCTCTTCTCATTTGGCCCGCTTCATGTGCATTGGTATGGACTCTTCTTTGCAACTGCCATTCTTGTTGGTTTAGAGTTTATGAAGCGTGTTTTTCGATTGGAAAACAAAGATGAGAGTGCTATTGAGTCACTTTTTTTGTATGCTATTATAGGGATTGTTGTGGGTGCACGACTTGGACATGTGATCTTTTATGACCCAGACTACTACTGGGCACACCCTATGAAAATCTTTGCAGTCTGGGAGGGTGGTTTAGCCTCTCACGGTGGTGGACTCGGTGTTTTAATAGCACTCTATTATGGTGCTAAAAAGTATAAGATTGATTTTTTGTGGTTGATTGACAGGCTTGTTATTCCTACCGCACTTTTTGGTTTCTTTGTCCGTATGGGTAATTTTATGAACTCAGAAATTCTTGGAAAACCAACAGATGTTCCTTGGGCAATTGTATTTGCTCGTGTCGATATGCTTCCTCGTCATCCTGCGCAACTCTATGAAGCTTTTTCTTATCTTATTATCTTCTTTGTGCTTGCGTTTATTTATAAGAAGCACTATAAGACACTTCAACCTGGCTTTTTGTTTGGGCTCTTTTTAGTGCTCATTTTTACTGTCCGTTTTCTTGTAGAATTTGTAAAAGTACGTCAAGCTGATTATAGTCTTGGAATTGATCTTACTACAGGACAGCTTTTAAGTATTCCTTTCTTATTCTTAGGTATTGGATTGATTATTTGGAGTAGAAAACGCTAGTGCAAAAGGTTATTTTTTTCTATTTTGTTTTTATAAATATCGCTGCGTTTATTGTTTATTGGGTCGATAAATACCTGGCAATTCATGCTAAACGCAGGGTGTCTGAACGTGAGCTTCATACCTTTGCTTTACTTGGTGGCTTTTTGGGTGCAACGTTGAGTATGTATATATTCCGACACAAAATCAGTAAAAACTCTTTTTTACTCAAACATATTTTTATCATAGCTCTTTGGATAGTTGCAATTGTGTACTACTTTTTTGATCTAAACGAACTCAATTTTATCCGTTAGTCGTTATCTCTTTGATGTTACGCACTATAATGAGCAAAGCCCATTATAGAGGCAGGGACTAAAGTCCCTACAACCCCCTAAAGCTACAAAAAGTAAACTTTTTGAGAGGATAGGTAACTTTTACGAACTTTTTTGCAAAAGTGCGTAAGGTCAGTTATCTCTCTTTATAGTGTTTTTTCTTATCTCGCTCAACAGATAACTTCCATAGATAATTTACAAGAAAATAACCGCCAATGGAGCCAAAAACAGAATAAACAGCCGTTCCAAAATAGAGTGGTATAAATATATTGTCAAGGTTATTTGAAAACCACTCAAGTGTCATCTCAACTGGAGCAGGCTTTATTCCAAGAAGAAAGGAACCTGTGAGGTACTCCATGTAGTACATTGGTGGCATTGTAATGGGATTACTCAGCCAACACATAGCAAGTCCGATAGGAACATTGAATTTTACAAATGGAACAAAAAGCAAAACTGCTGCCATCTGCATAGGCATAGGGATAAAGGCTATAAAAAGTCCGATGAGTACGCCACGTGCGATCATTTTTCTACTTGTTGAGAGGTACTCCGGTGGGATTTTATATTTGCGTATAAATTCATGGAGCTTTTTATGTTTTGATGTGTTCTTAAGTGTTTTTCTAAGCATCGTGTTTCTTCTTTATCAGTTTCTTAATTTTTTAGAGATTATAGCACCTAAGAGCTTACAAATACTAAATATGTTAAAATGATTTCAT
>CAYRVR010000115.1:0-4476 GCA_964427835.1 uncultured Sulfurimonas sp.
AGCAACAGGTTGTGCAGATACACCAAATTTTTCTTCAAATTCTTTTACTAATTCAGAAAGTTCTAATACAGAAAGTCCTGAGATAAATTCTAATACGTCTTCTTTAGTAACAGCCATATTTTTCTCCTATGAGTATTTTATTTTTTTGTGAAATGAATCACTAATTTAAAAGAGAAGCTTATGCTTCTTCTTCACGTTTTTTTCTAAGCGCATCGATTCCAATTGCAAGGTTTGTAATTGGAGCCATCCAAGTAGCAGCAAGCATACCAAGAAGCTCATCACGACCAGGAAGTTTAGCGAATGCTTCAATTTTAGCTACGTCTGCAGGTTCTTTATCTAAGTAACCAGATTTAATCACGAATTTTTCATGATCTTTAGCGAAATCAGCAGCAATTTTAGCAGCATTGATAACATCATCAGACCAAATAAAAATATTTGTATCTTTGATTTCAACACCACTCATTTGAGCATTATTAAGTGCGATTGTTGCTAAAGTATTTTTAACAACCTGAACACTTGTGTCTTTTGCACGCGCAGTTTTACGTAACTCTTCAAGTTGACTTACTGTCAAACCTTTGTAGTCACAGATAACAACTGCTGTCGTATTTGCAAATGAAGTAGTTAATTGCTCAATTACTTCAGCTTTTTTTGACTTAAGCATATAGTTCTCCTTTCCAGACATAACTTCAAGAGGGGTGAAAGGTAACGATTAAGCTCACTACCGACACGGTAGATGCCCCCATCTATCTTTAGTCCAAGTAATTCAGATTCCCACCTAAATGAAAATCTTTACTTTGAGATATATATATCACAAAGTAAAAACTTTCACAAACAGAGACAAGTCTCTATTTGGAAATGGTGTTGTATCTATTTAATATCTGCTAATTCAATAACATCAAGTTTCACTGCAGGACTCATAGTTAAACTGAGTGCAGCATTTTTAATGTAACGTCCTTTTGCAGAAGCAGGTTTTTGTTTGTTAATTGCAACAAGAAAACTTTCAAGATTCTCTTTAATCTGCGCAACCTCAAAACTTGCTTTACCAATACCAGCATGAATATTACCTTTTTTGTCAACTCTAAAGTTAACTTGACCACCTTTAACATTGTTAACAGCAGTTGCAACATCTGGAGTAACTGTTCCAGTCTTCGGATTTGGCATTAAACCTTTTGGCCCTAAAATACGACCAATTTGACCAACAAGTCCCATACAATCAGGTGCAGCAACAACAACATCAAAGTTGAATATTCCTTCTTTAATTTGTGCTACTAAATCATCTGTACCAACGATGTCAGCACCAGCAGCTTTCGCTTCATCAGCTTTTGCACCTTTAGCAAATACAGCTACGCGAACTGTTTTTCCAGTTCCATGAGGTAAAACAACAGCACCACGTACCATTTGGTCAGCATGACGAGGATCTACATTCAAATTCATTGCAATTTCAACAGTTTCGTCAAATTTTGCACTTTTCAAATCTTTTACAGTAGAAGTAGCTTCTTCTATTGAGTATGATTTTGTATTATCAATTTTTTCTAATAATTGTTTATATCTTTTGCTCATTACAAATCTCCATATTAATTCTGCCACATTTCTTTTGAATCACTGTGGTCGATGATTTAAATAACTTAGTCTTTAATTTCAATACCCATTGAACGAGCAGATCCAGCTAAAGTGTTTGCAGCCATCTCTTTATCATCTGTATTTAAATCTTCAATTTTTTGTTCAACAACTTCCATAAGTTGTTCACGAGTAATTGATCCGACTTTATTTTTCAAAGGATTATCAGTACCTTTTTTAAGTCCTGCTTTTTTCATTAAAAGTTCTGATGCAGGTGGTTGTTTTGTAATGAATGAAAAACTTCTATCATTATAAACAGTAATTACAACAGGAACTTTAAATCCCATTTTATCTTTCGTTTTTTCATTGAATGCTTTACAGAATTCCATGATATTTACACCACGTTGTCCTAGTGCTGGTCCAACTGGTGGAGCCGGATTAGCTTTACCAGCTTCAATTTGTAGCTTGATATAGTCCATGACTTTTTTTGCCATTTTATTTCCTTTTCATTATTTAAATACTTTAGCCGAACAAAGTCCGGTTCACTTTGCTAACGCTCTATTTTCCCTTAGAGAAAACAATATGCGATAGTCGCTTTTATAGCCATAACTACGCTAAGGTTAAGTTTCAAAAATTAAAACCTAGCCTTAGCGTAGTTTATAAAACTATATAATTTTCTCTACCTGAGTATATGATATATCAACAGGAGTAGCCCTTCCAAAAATTGAAACATTCAATTTTAAGGTACCATGTTCTAAATCATATTCATCCACTGTCGCAGTAAAGTTTGCGAATGGACCATCAATAATACGAACAGTTTCACCATTATCAAAAAATACTTTTGGTTTTGGTGCTGCGCGATTATTTACACGGTCAAGAATTACATTAATATCATGTTCGCTTAACGGTGTAGGAATATTTGCTTCTCCAATAAAACCAGAAACTTTAGGAATAGATTGGATCATATGCTGGATTTCAGTATTTAAATCAATACGAGCAAAAACATATCCCGAATACAAAGATCGTTCACTTACTTTTTTCTTTCCATCTTTTACTTCTATAACATCCTCAGTAGGAACAATTACATCAGTAATTTTATCTTCTAAACCATGTTCTTTAATCATATTAAAGATTGCATCTCTTACCGTTCTATCGCTACCATAGGTCTGAATAGAGTACCATTGATGTGCCATTTATTTACTCCTTAACCTAATATTGCAGACATAATTGATGACATAAGTAAATCAACCAATGCTAAAAATGCTGCTACTGCAGAAACAACTATTACAACTGCAATATATGCCTGTTTTACTTGAGCTTTTGTCGGAAAGATTACCTTACTTAACTCGAGTCTAGCATTACGAATGTGTTTACTTAAATCCATCTACTTTTCCATTTGTTTAGATATATCATTTATTATACATAAAGCAAATTTGCTTCACTAATAATAAATGAGTGGCAGGCGTAGAGAGACTCGAACTCCCAACACCCGGATTTGGAATCCGGTGCTCTACCATTGGAGCTATACGCCTATACTCCTTCATTTTATAAGAAAAATGAAGGGAGTTAAAATGAACCGTTACTACAGTTTCATCTCTTTATGTATTGTGTGCTCTTTACACCATTTACAGTACTTGCGTACTGAAAATTTTTCAGTGTGAGTCTTTTTATTTTTAGTTGTGTGATAATTACGTCTTGTACATTTCTCACAACCTAAGTGAATTGCTTCTCTCATTATAAATTACCTTTTATAAGGATTTTGCTCGATTCGCGAAAGCGAATTAAGCAATAATCTCTGCAACAACACCAGCACCAACAGTTCTACCACCCTCACGGATAGCGAAGTTAGTACCTTGTTCCATTGCAATTGGGTGAATTAATTCAGCAGTAATGCTTACATTATCACCTGGCATAACCATTTCAGTACCTTCTGGTAAAGTGATTGCACCTGTTACATCTGTTGTACGTACATAAAATTGTGGACGGTAACCATTAAAGAATGGAGTATGACGGCCACCTTCATCTTTACTAAGAACATAAATTTCTGCAGTAAATTTAGTGTGTGGAGTAATTGAACCTGGCTTACAAAGTACTTGACCACGCTCAACTTCATCTTTCGCAATACCACGGATAAGGATACCACAGTTATCACCTGCTTCACCTTGCTCCATTTCTTTACGGAACATTTCAACACCAGTTACAGTAGTTTTTTGTGTATCTTTGATACCAACGATTTCTACTTCGTCACCAACTTTTACAACACCACGTTCAATACGACCTGTTACAACAGTACCACGTCCTGAAATTGAGAATACATCTTCAACTGGCATCAAGAAATCTTTATCTGTTTCACGAGCTGGTTCTGGGATCCATTCATCAACAGTATCCATAAGAGCAATAATTTTTTCTGACCACTCACCAAGAGTACCAGTTTTTGCTTCTTCAAGAGCTTTCAATGCTGAACCAGCAGTGATAGGAGTATCATCACCTGGGAAATCATACATATCTAAAAGTTCACGAATTTCCATTTCAACTAATTCTAATAGTTCTTCATCGTCAACCATATCTTCTTTGTTCATGAAAACAACGATATAAGGAACACCAACTTGCTTAGAAAGTAGAATGTGCTCACGTGTTTGTGGCATTGGGCCATCCGCTGCTGAAACAACAAGAATAGCACCATCCATTTGTGCAGCACCTGTAATCATATTTTTAACATAATCCGCGTGACCTGGACAGTCAACGTGTGCATAGTGACGTTTATCAGTTTCGTACTCAACATGTGAAGTAGCGATAGTGATACCACGTTCTCTTTCTTCTGGAGCATTATCAATTTGGTCATAGTCCATAAATTGTGCTTCGTTTTTAACTGCAAGTACTGCTGTAATTGCTGCTGTTAGTGTAGTTTTACCGTGGTCA
>CAYRVR010000116.1:0-4421 GCA_964427835.1 uncultured Sulfurimonas sp.
AGTGCTTGGTATGCCTCTTGTAGGAGCTGGAATTTTTGTGTATAGTGTTCTAACATATTGGGCTCATCATGGTAAACGGTATCAGGATGGTACACTTTGACAAGCTTTTTATAGCTCTTTTTCAAAGCATCCTGCGAAGCTCCGATTGGACACTCTAGCACTGTGTAAAAATGCTTGTTTTGCTCTGTCTCAACAGCTTGAGTCAAATCTCCAAAACTATAATTTGCAAAATCTGAATAAAGCTTAGACATAAAATGATTATCATATACATATCGGATTTGGTAATGTAGGATATGACGTTTGTTGAGTGTACGTTCTAAGCGTCCTTTTGCCTTATAATCACTCACATCCAAAACAAGTGAACAATCCGTTCCTCTCTCTACATAGACTTCAAGTTGTGAACGTAAATAGTTGAGCACCCATGCATTTGGTTTTTCCAAACTTATCAACACACTATTTTTATCATACGCGTACAATTTTACCTCTACATTTTCTGGCTCTAACGCTTTTTCCAGTTCAACCCGTATAGGCTGCTTTTCAAACTTTAGTAGTGAACGTAAAAAAAAGGCATGATCAAAATCATATTTCTCTGCATGGTATTGACTCAATTTTGAAAGGAATTCAATCCTATCATCTTCTAAATCATCATTTTTAAAAACCAGCACAGCTTTTGAAAGAAAGAGCATGCTTCTTGCATGGCGATTTAAAAATTCTATCATCCATGGACGATTTAATGTTTCAAAATCAGTAGTGACTAAAATAAGATTATTCCGTAAAACAATATTCACAGTAGCCTACTCCCTTTTACTATTTCTGGTTATTACTAGCAATTTTAGTTCCAGTTCAAATATCTCTGTAAGCTGAAATCACGAAACTAATTCGCATTGCTTTCATATATATTATAGAATTTTTGAGTATAATTGCACTAATAACTACTAAGGATATGATTTGCGCGAAAATATGAATGAAAAATGTGCCGTTGTTGGAATTTTTGGTCATGAAGAGGCTTCAAAATTAGCCTATTTTTCTCTTCACGCTCTGCAACATCGTGGACAAGAAGCAGCAGGTATCAGCTCTGCAGATGGAAAAAAAGTACATACCATTAAAGACCGTGGTCTTGTTATGAAAGTTTTTAATGAAGAAAACCTCAAGACACTACAAGGCCAAAGTGCTATTGGACATACAAGATATTCTACTGCAGGAAATGACTCTATTTTAGACGCACAGCCTGTATTTGCACGCTATGACCTAGGAGAAATGGCAATCGTTCATAATGGAAACCTTACAAATGCAGAAGAGGTACGTAATAGACTCATAAAACGTGGCGCTATTTTTCAAACATTTATGGATACTGAAAATCTTATCCATCTTATCGCAAAAAGTGAAAAAGAGAAACTCCTTGAGAGAATTATTGATGCTGTTAAAAAAATCGAGGGAGCTTTTTCTCTTGTATTTTTAAGCCGAACAAAAATGTTTGCTATGCGTGACAGACATGGATTTCGTCCACTCAGCCTTGGACGACTTAGTAATGGTGGTTACATTGTAGCGAGTGAAACATGTGCTTTTGATCTTGTAGGTGCTACATTTATTCGTGATGTAAAACCCGGAGAGCTTCTTATATTTGAAGAGAAAAAAGAGCCTATCAGTATTGAGGTTTTTGAACCTACTCCAAAACACTGTATATTTGAGTATGTCTATTTTGCTCGTCCTGACTCTTCCGTATTTGGTCAATCAGTCTATGAGACACGTAAAAATATGGGTAAAGAGCTTGCACGTATAAAACCAATCGAAGCTGACCTTGTTATTCCTGTTCCAGATGGTGGTGTTCCTGCTGCTATTGGATACGCGCAAGAGAGTGGTATTCCTTACGAAATGGGTATTATGAGAAATCATTACATTGGAAGAACATTTATTGAACCAACACAAGAGATGCGTGATTTAAAAGTAAAAATGAAACTCTCGCCAATGACTGATATCATTAAAGGCAAACGTGTCATTGTTGTCGATGATTCTATCGTTCGTGGAACAACATCAAGACGTATTATACGTATGCTTAAAGAAGCAGGCGCAAAAGAGGTACATATGCGTGTATCTTCTCCACCTACAACAGATCCGTGTTTTTATGGGGTAGATACTCCAAGTAAAGACAATCTCATTGCTGCAAATATGTCCACACAAGGAATATGTGACTACATAGAAGCTGATTCACTCGCATACCTTGATGAAGCATCACTCCTTAGAAGTGTAAACGCAACACAAGATGTGTACTGTACAGCTTGTTTTACCGGAAAGTATATCGTTTAATGGAACAAATATATACATTTGGAACATATCTTAAGAACAAATTTGGTGCCAAAGTTTATAAAGTTGGCATCAATATATCTGGATTTACATGTCCAAATATAGATGGTACAGTCGCTCGCGGTGGCTGTACATTTTGTGAGAATGACTCTTTTTCAGCAAGTACTGATGAAGTAAAAGAGCTCAAAAGTTTTCATCTCAATCTCAACTCGAAAGAAAATCCCTACCTAGATAAACAACTCCAACAACTGCAATTCCAATTTGAGGCAATTTCAAAACGCCAAACGCAAGAGTATGGAGCAGAAAAATTCCTTGTTTATTTTCAATCTTTTACAAATACCTATGCACCCTTTGAGACCCTCAAAGCACTCTATGACAAAGCACTCTCATTTGATAACGTTGTAGGACTCAGCATAGGAACACGTTCAGACAGTATTACAGAAGAGACACTCGAATATCTCAGTACTTTAGCAAAAGAAAAAGAGATCTGGATCGAA
This sequence comes from uncultured Sulfurimonas sp., assembly GCA_964427835.1. Taxonomy (GTDB): domain Bacteria; phylum Campylobacterota; class Campylobacteria; order Campylobacterales; family Sulfurimonadaceae; genus Sulfurimonas. The sequence goes on from CAYRVR010000116.1 coordinate 2,799, forward strand.
TTTGGCATACAATCTGTATATGATACAACGCTTGAAAAAATAAATCGTGGACATGATAGTGCAAATGTAAAAGAGTGGATTATAAAATCAAAAAATGCCGGTCTCAATGTCTGTGGACATCTTATTTTTGGTCTTCCTGATGAAACGCAGGAGATGATGCTAGAGACATCTAAACAGGCTTATGAATGGGGAATAGACTCGGTTAAGTACCATCCCCTCTATGTTGTAAAAAAAACAGCACTAGCAAATGAATTTATGCGAGGAGAATTTACTCCAATTAGTGAAGAAGAGTATCTCAATGTACTTTTAGAATCTATAAAGATGAAACCAGAGCATGTCTCTGTTCAAAGGGTTACCGCAGGAATAAATGATGACTCCCTCCTTGTTCCACAATGGTGTAGAGACAAAAATCAGCAGGTAAAAAACATAAACAAAGCCCTTAAAAAAATAGGACTTAAATACTAAACGCAGCCCTTTGAAGCTTTAGTGGCCACTTACTTTGGTAAACTGCGCTGTAGAGCTAAAATATGGGGGATAATCAAAATAGACACGGAATCTCTTTCTCGTACCAGGTTTTAAATTACGGGCTACTACAAATTTTTTAATAACAGTCTGTGGCTTACTTTTGTCTATACCAAGTCCATTTGAAAAAAAGTCTAAAAAGCCACTTGGCTTATAAAAATTACCACCCTTTACATTTCCTGTAGCATGACCATGATTGACAAGTTTAATCTCAAGTGTCACTTTTGCAATTGGATAATCTCCCACATTCTTTACAGAACCACTATATACAATCTTTTCAATACTAAGTATTCGTCTATTTTGAAGATCATAAAGCTTTACTTTTTTTGTATATTTATCAACAACAAAAATGGAAAAAATGGCCAAGAAAAGAGAAATTAAACTTACTGTAAAGAGCATAGAGTATCTCATTTTTGGACTCTTTTCCTGAAGTGCTCGTACAATTCCAAGAACAAATAGAATCAAAATAACTAGCAATATACCATAGTGCCAAATATTTAACGCTGTCATCTACAACTCCCTTGCAATGCAACACTATACTCTTTTGAATATCGAAAAGGTTCTATAAAAAGTTTAAAATCCCTTGTAGCCCCTTTTGCAATATTTTTAAGAATGATTGTATTTGTACGTAGAGGCTTCAGTCTAAAAATATAGTTTTTTATTTTGTTTTTTGTCACCTTGTACGCACTTGCCCTCACAGCACACTCCTTAAAATCAAACTTAGACTCATTTGTAAGCGTTCCATGTACAACTATAGCATCGACAAAATGTAGTTTTTGTTGAGAGAGAAGTTTTGTCTCATTTTTAAAAAGATATTTATGCATCTCAATATAGCCTAGTGTTGGGCCAAGCAATAAAAGAGTAAAACTTAAAAGAACAAAAAAAAGAGCAATGCCAAGCCTTTTACGCAGAACAATAGCAAGTACAAGCAAAAGAACAAAAAGAGCAAAAACAGCACCAAAAAGAATGTAATCATAAATCAACAAATGGTGTATAAAAGTAACTATTTTTGCCTTCATAAATAAATTAATCTTTTCTAGAATTTTTTTCTGCTATGCCACTCATTCCAAACCGACGAGCAAGCTCTTGCTTTATTCTGTC
>CAYRVR010000117.1:0-4387 GCA_964427835.1 uncultured Sulfurimonas sp.
TTGTAGGCACTTGCCCATTGAAATACTATATGGCGGATATGTGTGACACGAACATGTGAAAGATGGATATGAAAACTTTTGTTGAAACGCAAGTATCCATTTCCTTTTTTACCTTTATTTATAGCACCGTTAATAGTAATATATTTTCCATCACATCTATAGCAGCGTTCAAATACAAGAGGATTTGATCCACTATTGTTAATCGTTATATGGTTTAAATGGACATAGGATGCATAAAGGAGATGGAGTGTATCTATTTGGAGATCTTTTTGCGAATTTTCATAGATATAATTGTATTTTTGGCTTTTGTAAATAGAATCAAAAGTGATATTTTCAAGGGTAATATCTGTAACAGGGTCTATTTTGTAAAGAGATGCTCCCGTATCAATGGGAGTTTTTATTTGAAAAGTAGCGGTAATGGTAGGTTTTTCATATTTTGCAACTTCTATAATTTCACAACGCAGCGTAGGATACTTTTTGTACCATTTTTGTGATCCTAAAACAGTATGGACATAATGATAATCATTTTTTTCTTCAATAAGGAGTAGTGTTTTTGGTTTAATAGGGTATTTTGAATGGATTTGAAAACGGAATTTTCCTTTAAGGGGCGTGAGTGTTTTTCCAATATAATGGCTGCGTTTACCCTCAATGCTCAGAACACTTTTGTAATCTCCTTTAAGGTGTGAGAGGAAAATTGTATGATTTCCTTTGAGTGTGATATGGCTGCGTTTAATGATTAGGGGTTCATATATGTCAAGTGTTCCACTGGGGAGTATGATGGTCGTACCATCTGCAACAGAGGCAATAAGCTCATTCAGTTGGTGAGCATCATCTTTATTGTCATCTGTTTTGGCATTAAAAAACAGAGAATGGGGCTGCTCATAATTTGCATGAAAGAATTGAGTTTGTGGAAGTTTAAAAATATTTGTATAGAGTGTTGCTATAAAAAAGAGAAACAAAAGTATATAAAAATACATACGAAAAGGAGCATAAAAACGGAAGAAAGAGTACTTTATAGGATCCATATCCGTTGAAGCATTTTGTATTTCACTCCCCGATTTTGACCAATTTTGATCTGAAAGATGAAAAAAGGATTTAATTTTGATATATGCACCAATCCATTGGGAATAGAGCATTATAGGAAGAGTAAGCATAGAAACACGGTGTCCAAAATAGGTAAACATATACATCTGAAAAAGCCTTACAAAAATTATCCACGAAAAATAGAGTGGTAAATAAACAAAATTGACAAAAAGAGCTAAGAGAAGAGCCGCTGTAATTCCTACAAGTGAGGTCCACATAAGCAAAATTTGATCAATAAGTAAATAGCGAATAAAAAGAGGTTGATTTTTTAATCTTCTAGCTCTTTTATTATTTCTTAAAGTGTTTCCATACCATCTATAAGGTAGTAATCGACTGACACTTAAAAATTTTGCATCTCTACTTTCAAGTGGATAGACAAGTACATCTGGAAGATAGAGCATATCATAATTTTCTTTCATTAATAGATACCAAGAACTTTTGTCATCACCCATTAAAAAACGGAATTTTCCATAAGAAGAATCGACTATTACATCATGTTCCATAGTGGAAATAAATTTCTCATTTATGATAGCAGATGTACGAAAAACAGAAAAACGCCCAGTAAGTGTGAGAACTCTTTTTGAAAGGGCTTGGGACTGGAAGAGTATGTGTCGTTGTGCAAATTTAAGGTTGAACCACTCTTTATACCAATTAGATTTAGAGTTAATAAATGCAACTTCATTTGTTGTAAGTGCTCCTAGATTTTTCTCAATAGCAAAAAATGGAAGCACTTTTTTTAAGGTACCAGGCGGCAGATAGGTGTCTCCATCCATAAAGACAGTAATACTATTGTGGTGATTATGTCTATTGACCTCTTTTGCAACACTACGAAGCATATGTCCCATTGCAACGCGTTTTCCCATTGACTGGTGCTGTAAAATTACAGAAAATTTCTCTTTTGCAGGATGGGATTCATATACATTGCGTATAACACTATCTTCTTCACTTGAACTTGTCGCTACAATAATTGTTGATTGGCATTTTAATAGATTGAGATCGCTAAAGAGAGCTTGAAAAACTTCAGTTGTTATCCATGCATCTTCTTTATATGAGGGAATAATGATATAAAGATGTTCAGGCTCTCGTATTTCTTGTGGTAGTTGGGCAATTTTATTTAAATAGTGTGGATAGCTCTTTTTCGCATAAATAAAAGCTCGTACATAATTAAGTAGCATGAGGGAATATCGCCAGCTACCGATAAACGCAGCACCAATAATAATACTCTTATGGATATGGTGCATATAAGGAAAAGAGATAAAAAGCAACACAAGAGAGAGTGATGAATAGACAATAAAGGGTTTTATAAAAGACTTTCTTGCATCTTCTTTTCCAAATCGTTTCATTGTGTCTATCTCATTATAAAAGTATGAAACTTTTTGGAAGAATACTTATCATTTTTTGTGCAGATTGGGATGCATTTAAAAAGTAGATTTTTAAATATTCATTAAGATGTAAGTATACCTCCTTGTTATCAAAAGCAATACGTATAGGAATTTCATTCTGTGAGATTTCTAGCGTATTTGTAGTTTTACCTTCCGTAATTGAATATCCCATACCAACAATATGCGCATGGAAAAAGGTATCAAGACGTTTTGAATAGATAAGACAAGGTTCTCCAATATGAACTTTATCAATTTGAGAAATTAATAATTTTGTAAGTATATAGGGTTGTTGTTTTGTCTCAAGCACTAGCACATCATTACTAAATTTAAGGTAGCTATGTTGTTTGTGAAAAATATTATGGACACTCCCATCTTCTTGGGCGACTACTAAGCTCTCTTTAATTGTTCTAGAGAGTGTGATTATTTCCTCTTTTATAGCTTTTATGTTTAAGGCGACCTGATTAATCATCTTTTGTAAATTTATTTTTTGATCTTGACTTTTTATAATTATTTGATCTGTTATCAAGGAACTCTTTGAAAAACTTTGTTTATGGAGAATAAGTTCATTGTATTTTGCCCAGTAGTGCAAATATTGATTTTCTATTTGATTAAATTCAATACTTGTAATGAGGTGCTTACTAAACAGGGAAATAGCTCGTTTATAATTTTGCTTTGCAATTTTAAATTCATGGGAGAGTTCTGCTTTTTCTAATTGTGTAATTGTATGTTCTTGTTTGTATGTTTTATGGATTCTTCTTTGTATATTTTTGAGTGCCGCTTGTAGCTGGTGTAGGTCTTTTGTTAAGAGTTTCTCTTGTCTTTTTTTATTGAGAAGGAGTTCTTTTTCATCGCTGGTATCCATCTCATAAAGAAGTTCTCCTTTGAATACATTCTGATTATTATGCACATAGAGAGAACTCAAAAGTCCATCTTTTGGAGCATTATAGTAGTGTGCATTTCCACTTACAAGCCCATTACTGCTTGCAACTATAAAATAGTTATACACTAGAGTGCTCAACAAAAGAAGTAAAAATATTATGGCAACAATTATGTAGATAAAAAATCTTCTTAAAAAACTTCTATGCACTTTTTGTGATTCTTTTTCTGTTAAGGCTATTGGCTCTTTTATGGGACTTGCAACATCCGTCATAAAAAGATCACTTGAAAGATCATCAATATTTGTATAATTTCCATCAATAGCTAATGAGGCGTAGTGGCGTAAAACTCGAGAATTTCTTTCAGAAATTTTAACTATTTCAAATCCATAAGAGTTGTTAGAAATATTTTTAAGTTCTGCTTGGACATTGAGTACAATAGAAGCCCCACCTGTTGGTAAGATAAGCGATGCATCGATGGTGTCGTTTATTTGTAAAGGATGCTCAAGAGCTTCAACTTGAAAACCATGTGCAGACCAATTTTTAACACTGTATGTCTTTTGCTCAATGATAATCTGTATAGGAATTGTGAGCCGATGGGACTTTCTTTGGCAGTTTGCCTGGTTTGTAATAGAAGTAGAAATCATTCTTTACCTTTAATGAGAGAACTTATATCAGAAATATTTGATAGATACGCAATGTTGCTTAACATATTTAAGAGTTTTACTTTTTTGAGGGTACTTTGAAATTGTAAATCAATAATTTTTTGGGACGTCTGCAAAATTTTATCTGAAGGGTTATAATGTAGATTTGGAATTATATTTTCTTGTATGAGTTGATATTTTTTGAGTGTTTGTTTTAAAAAGAGAATGTCATTATTGTCAATCTTAATGAGTTTCTGGGTAGTTTCGAAATTTTCAAAGAGTGCGTGTAGTTTTGTAAGGGTGATTTTATGAAAACTTTTTTGCGTGATCTTTTGGGATTCCTTTTCAAGCTCTATTACTTTTTTTTGCTCATTTTGTTCAAAGTTAAGGGGAATTTCTGCTG
>CAYRVR010000118.1:0-4335 GCA_964427835.1 uncultured Sulfurimonas sp.
TTATATGTTATAGATTCTCAAAATTCTCAAACAAATTATTATGGAAGTATTCATCTGGGATTTAGTCATTTTAAAGATACAAACGAACAAAAACTCTACCATGCAATTGCTGAAATGATCACATTTCAGCTCGACAGAATCCGACTTATTCAAAATACACTTTCAGTCTCTAAAGCAAAATCTGCTTTTATCTCCAATATGTCACACGAACTCAGAACCCCTTTAAATGCCATAATAAGTGCAACACAATTTATGCTTACCTACGAAAATTTAAGTGATGATCAGCAAGATAGTATAGCAAATATTGAATCCTCTGCGCACTATCTTTTAGAGATGATTAATGGTATTTTAGATATCGCAAAAATCGAGGCGGGAAAAATGCCGATACATTACACTACAATAAATATTGTCAAACTTGTACAAGAGAGTATTTCCATCATCCTTCCTCTCATTGATGATAAACATTTATCCTACCATTTTACTACAGCACAACTCAAAAAAGAAGAAATCTACACTGATGCTAAAATACTCCAACAAATTCTTCTTAACTTACTTTCAAATGCTATCAAGTTCACACAAGAGGGAAGCATTACAATTCATATATCACAGCATAATGATACATTTTCCATAGAAATAACAGATACAGGTATAGGCATTGCCCCAGAAAATATACAACTGCTCTTCAATGATTTTACACAGGTTGAAAACATTATGCAAAAAAAGCACAAGGGAACAGGGCTGGGGCTTTCACTCAGTCAAAAGATGGCGCACCTCATTAATGCAGACTTAGAGCTAAGAAGTGAAGGTATAAATAAGGGGACAACAGTTAAGCTGACAATTGCAATGCAATAAACAGTTTCTTTTTTTAATGTTCTTCATTCTTTCTTCATAAACATTCCATAGACTTTCATACTTTCAAAATATAAATGGAGTACAAAATATGCTACACAAAATATGGCTGAGTGCTTTTTGTATGACACTGCTTTTCAACGGATGCAGTGAAAGCGAAAACGGTGAAGGTAATGAGAACAGTACTGCACAAGCACAAGGATGGCACCAACAAGGACGGGACTGCCTAGCCTGCCACAATGAAGATCTCAATCCGGACAAACACCTTCTCTTTGGTGGCACACTCTATAAAGATCAATACATCACAGATCAAAATAATCTCTCTTCCATGTGTGGTGGTGATTTAATTGTAAATTTTTTAGATGAAAATGGTGTTGTCCAATACAGTTCCAAAGATTTCATTGCCAACGGTTCCAAGGGCTATAAAGCAAAGGGAAATATTTTTATTATGCAACGTCAGCTGCGTTTACTTGGTGCAGGCATCTACTACATCCAAATTACAGATGCAAATGCAAACCAACTTGCAGGTCCAGCCAGACACACTTTTTCCTCCGCTGATTATAATACAAACAATCCAACAGATCCAAACAATGAGCTCTCATGCAATGCCTGTCACAATGTCGGCGGTATCCAATACCCGCTTTATGTAGAAGAAAATGGCAATCTATGCCGATAAAATGGAGAAAATACAATGAAAAAAACAGTTCTATTACTTTTACTCACTCTCAATATTTATGCCGCACCAAAAGGCGGTGATCAAGAGGTTGCGTTTAGACTACCAAAGCTTTTTACACCACAGACATATCTTGACTCAAAAAAGTTACACAACAAGATAACACTCTTAAATATCTGGGCAAGCTGGTGTAGCGGTTGTCAAGCAGAGATGCCACTCTTTGTAAAATTACAGCAAGCATTTGATAAAAAAACATTTGAAGTCATTTTAGTAAATATAGACAACAATGCAGATAATGCACGTGACTTTTTAAACAATGTTGATCCACAAAACATCCTAACAGCACTGTATGATCAGAAAAAAAAGCTGCCACAAGCATACCAATGTCCAGGTATGCCAACTTCTATTTTGATCGATAAACAAGGAAAAATTGTCAAAATCTATGTGGGAAGTTTGGATGCCAAAGAGATGCTTACACTGCAAAAAACAATTATAAGCTTGGTAAGGGAGAAGTAATGTACTCGATTGTTACAATAAGTCTTAGTATTTTTTTATTGAGCGGATGTTCTCAAATGCTTACCCGTGTTATGCCTTATGAAAAGGAGTATTTTGCACAAGAGAAGATGAGTCTTTCACCTGTTGCAGGTCGTGCAGAACAAGAGGGACATATATTTCTTATTCGTGAAGCAAGTGCCGGTGGTGAAAGTAGTTTTCAAGGAGGCTGTGGATGTCGTTAAAATATATATTTTTCGCACTTATTTCACTTTTACTCCTACCAATTCAAAGCGTTGCATCTAGCCTAAAAGACACCATATCTATAGGTTTTGACACCTATAATGATACAGGTGATGTTCAGGTATATTCACCGACGCTATCACTTTTAAAAAAAGCGTCCCAACACTGGATGCTTGGAGTCAAAATGCGTATAGATGCCATTAGCGCAGCAAGTATTAAAAATGGAGCAAATGGCGGGCAAGTTGACATAGTTACCGGTGCATCAAGAAAAGAAGGACAACTGTATGATGATATTCGCTATGCCCCTACTCTTTCCATGACATATAGTGATGGCGACAATACTTTGAGCTTTGGCGGATATTACTCAAGTGAACAAGATTATGATGGAAAATCTCTCTTTTGTAACTATACAAGGCAACTCAATCAGGAAAATACAACACTCAATATTGGTGTGTCACAATCCTTCGATAGATGGCATCCTGTTTTTGACCGTGCACTGCCTAGAAGCAATAGAAATGAAACAAAAATTGATCTTTCTATAAACCAACTCATTACACCAAAGTTTTCTCTTCAGCTTGTCAATTCATATATGTATTCACAGGGATTTTTATCTTCACCCTATCACTATATTTCGCAAAATAATCTTGCAAGATTTGAAAACTATCCGGCACAACGAACAGGGGATGCAATCTCTCTTAAAGGTGTAGCGCTAATGAACAAGGACAATGCCCTTAATTTCTCATATCGCTACTACATTGATGACTGGAATATTAGATCACATACCTTCAATGTCGAAGAGTTACATGACGTAACTCGTGACTTTACATCAGGGCTGCGTTTACGTTACTATACTCAAACAAAATCAAATTTTGTCAAGGAAATAGGAACATATAATGCAAACGACAAATATTTTGCTGTGGACTATAGAATGAGTGCTTTTGATTCTATTGATGTTGGTTTACCTTTTATTTATCACCCCAACCGAACAGACAAACTTACAGCAAGTATAGATTACTATCAGACTACAAATAACAATTATATAAAAAGATGGTATGGCGTCAATAATCTTAAAGCTGTCTATACAACTCTTACCTATACATTTGGATATTAGTATGTCATTTTTGGAACATGGTCTACGGGCAAAGGTGATGAGTACTGAACTCATTATTGAGGCGAATCTCTCCAAAAAAATTCTTTTTGAAGCACTTGAAATAGCCAAAGAATTTGAACGAAAGTACTCTGCATATCAAGAAGAATCTCTCCTTTGCCATATTAATGCGCACTCTGGTATGCACCCCACCCTTTGCACTCCCGACGAACTTGAAATCTTTCATCTAGCCAAAAAGATAGCCCAACAATCCAATGGGCGTTTTGATCCGACAATAGGATCTCTTACACAGGGACTCTATGGCTTTGGTAAAAAAGAGGCACGCATTCCCAAGCCTGATGAATTAAACGCGACACAAGCACTTGTGAACTATAAAAATATAATTCTTGACAATCAAAGTATATTTTTACAAAAAAAAGGAATGAAACTTGATCTTGGTGGAATAGGAAAAGGGTATGTTGCAGATAAAATATTTTCTTTTTTAAGCTCAAAAGGAGCAACAAAAATACTCATTTGTGTCGGTGGTGAAATTGCCGCAACAGGAAAAGTATATAAAATTGCTATCAAGAACCCTTTTAATCACGGCAATATGGCAATTGTAACAACAACAAAAGAACAGCTTTCAATCTCAACAAGTGGCGATTATGAACGCTTTATAGGCTCTCGTTTACATCACCATATTCTTGACAACAAAACAGCTAAACAAAATCACTTCTATGCATCTATTACTATCATAAAAAATGATATAAACACAACGTTACTTGATGCTGTTGCAACCATTGCGTTTAATGCCCCACTCAATCAACTCGAAGCTATTGCACAAAAATTTGATGTCGCTATTATAGCAATTACACCACAAAAAAAGATTGTAGTGGAAAATTTTCAAAATCTTGCATTGGAAAACTTAGAACTATTTCCATTCTAAAATATAGTAAATTAAAGGCGTAATAAGTAAATAAGGGTTTAAAAA
>CAYRVR010000119.1:0-4324 GCA_964427835.1 uncultured Sulfurimonas sp.
CAAGAGCCCAAAGAGATGGATTTTATCATCCGTCATGCCTTGCGTACACTTGTGAAAGAGGGAAATGAAGATGCATTGTCAATGCTAGGTTATAGTAAAAAACCACCTATAAAGGTAAAAGATATACGCCTTCATAATTCTAGCATAAAAGTGGGTGAGGCATTGGTGTTTGAGGTGGAGATAGTAGCTCTTGATGATACGATGCTTATGGTGGATTATGTGGTACATTTTCAAACTAAAGTAGGCAAATTGAGCCCTAAAGTGCATAGGCTTAAAAAGTTTGAACTTGTAAAAGGTGAGAACATAGTGCTAAAAAAGAGGCATCCTTTTAGAGCAAATATGACGACACGAATACTTTATGCAGGAGAGCATTTGTTGGAGGTGCAGATAAATGGTGATATTGTGGCAAAAGATAGATTTAACTTGAAGATATAGGTTTTATATTCCCTACTATATTTTTACACATCACTGTGTAAAATACTTTGATCATACCTTCCATCCTTAGACTCCTTTTTATTAAGATTTCTCATTATAGACTATTTTTAATTTTTACTTCAAAAATATGGCATATTGACATATTTATAGTGTAGTTAATGATTTAGCTTTTTTAAAAGTTTTTCCAAATTCGAAACGGCTAGGTGTCCTCTTTTGCTACTAATAATACCTTCTTCTTTGAGTTTATGCATTTGTGTACTGACTACGGATCGTACAGAGCCAATAAGCTCTGCTAAAGATTCATGTGACAAATTATTGATAAGTTTAACAGGGTAATGGTCATCCTCTTCATAAGGGTGTGTATGTTTTAATATAAGATCTGCAAGTCTTGTGGTTGTACTATGAAAAACCAACGAGGTACCAAAGTTCTCAAGTTCTCGCATTTTGTTACCAAGGTAAGGTAAAAAAGATTTGTTAAATTCACTATGTTCACATATCCACTCACGTGCTCTTTCAAGAGGAATGGAAAGCACGCTCATTTTGTCCATCACCACAGGAAAGACTGTATGCTCCTTACCATCAAGTAAAGAAAAAAAGTCAAAAATATCACCAGATGTTTTCAAAAATAGAGCTAAACTTCTTCCCGTTTCTGGGTCAACATGTGTCACTTTCAAGCGACCACTAAGCATAATATAAAGATGTTTCATCCCTATATCTGCATCAAGAATATCTGTTTTTTGCCAATGCACTTCTGTACATTCATCAAGCATACTACATAAAACATCTTCAGAAAGTGTACCAAATAATTCTGATTTACTGAGTGTATCATAGGCTTTGCTGTAGAGGGGGTCAGCTTGATGCATGTATTTCCTTGCTCTCTTTTTTATGTAAGATTGTTTTGTATTTTAGCATACTAGATAGAAAATGTATCTTTTTTAGTATGTTAATTTCGGTTAGACGCAAACTTTCTTTAAAACTATGATGTTCATTGTCATGGGCATAATGTTCAAAAGCTTCTAAAGATTCACTTAAATGTATTTTTTCTGCTTCTATCGTATCTAACAATACCTCATGTGCCAGTCTCACTTGCTGGTGTTGTTTTTCTATATTGTTTATGGCACTATGGTGTATGACTTGCGTGATAATAGCTGTGGCATGTTGTAAAATATGTTCAACCTTCTGTGGCTTTGATGCATAGCCTTCTTCAAGCCCTTCGAGTATTTCATACGTAATACTCGCTATAGACTGTCCTGTTTTTTTGGACTCTTCCAATGCCTTTTCATACATATTTTCAATGACAGCCATCGTCTTCACATCATTTTGAGACTCAGTGTTGAGTGCCATTTCTATTTTATGTTTCATTTCACTTTTATAGGACATATTTTCTCCAAGTAAGTATATATTTTATTTTATACCTTATATTTTTTCTTGACTGTTAGCTAGCTAACATACATGGTTAAATTTTCTCCTCTATACTTGAAATGTAAAAAAAATTAAAGGATATACCATGAAAAAAAATATATTGCTCTCTTTTGCAACAACATTACTTTTAAGTGGAAGTTTACTGCATGCTTCAGCTTTACATGAGAAACAACCAAATGTTAATGTGCCGGAACAAACGCTGCACTCTTACTATGGATTTTATGCAAGCCCTGATAAGTTAACCAAGCAACAGTTAGAACATTATCATAAAATAGGTCTTATAAGTAAGCAACAAATGATAAAAGATGAACTCAAATTAGCTACAAAAAATATTGCTAAACCTAGTAAAGAAATTTTAGATGGATTAAATGCTACATTTAAAGCTATGACATCGTTAAAGCGTCATGATTTAAAATCTGCAGAAACATTGTTAACAACGGCAACAAATTTATTTGATAGGGCATTAAAAAAAGAGCCAAATCTTAAACTTGTTCCTATAGATATACAAACAGTTTTTGATGATCATGCCCTTACGCTTGAAAATGTAACAAGCATTAAAAAGAATGCGTTAAGAATGGTAAATGACAATCAACCTCAAGAAGCAATTGCATTATTGTCTCAATTAAAAAATCAAATTACAATGGATATTACATATTTACCTATGGATACATATCCTATCTCAACAAAAAAAGCATTAGACGCATTAAAAAAAGGTGACAAAGAAGACATTGTTTTACCTATGTTACTTGATGCTTTATCTACTAAAATAGTCATTGAGACTACTATACCTTTACCAGTGCTTATCGCTCAAAATGCATTGAAGGATGCAAGTAAACTTACCAAAGATAAACAAGAAATAATCAATGAACTACTTAACCTTGCGCAAAAACAATTGGAAATTGCAAAGTTTGAAGGGTATCTCACGACATATGATACTGAATACAAAGTATTGTCTAAAGAAATTTCGACATTAAAAAAGAAAGTTTCAGAAGGCAATATATTGGTAAAAGACTATGATGAAATCAAAAAAGATTTTACTGAACTTTTTGCAAAAATACATCAAGGCACGAAAAAATAAAATAAAAGGAATTATTTTAACCGTAATTGTTAGCCAGCTAACATACATGGTTAAATTTTCTCCTCTATACTTGAAATGTAAAAAAAATTAAAGGATTACATTATGAAAAAAACACTATTACTCTCTGCATTGACTTGTGGATTACTATTGAGTACTACAGCTATTCAGGCTAAGTCTGATACGAAGACATTGGTGCAACACCAAATAACTGACAGTAAAAAAGCATTTAAACAAGCCCCGAAAGAGATTATAGAGGGATTACAAGATACTTCTAAAGCAGTACGATATTTGCAACATAAAAAAATTGATGAGGCAAAAAAACTTTTAAGTGATGCTACAGAAAAATTTGATAAAGCCCTCAAAGATAATCCAGCACTAGATGTTGTACCATTGGATGAGCAAATTGCTGTGTATGAAAATCTTTCTTCAGCCAAAGAGATAGAAGATATATTGACTGCAGCACAAGAGATGCTTGCACATTATGATGTAGAAGGTGCTAGAGAAGTATTAGCTCCACTCAAAGATGAGATGGATATTATGACCACTTCTATCCCTATGAAACTCTTTCCCGATGCAACAAAAGAGGCAAAAAAAGCATTAGATAACAAAGATATAAAAAAAGCACTTGAGATTTTAGCTGGAGCATTTGACACGATGGTGGAAGAATATGCAGTCATACCATTACCTCTTTTAAATGCACAAGATCTTATTTTGGATGCGGCAGCATTAGATAAAACTAAAAAAGAGGATGCCACAGCATTACTTGATGCTGCTAAAAAGGAATTGAACAAAGCAAAAGTATTAGGATATACCAATAGTAAATCACCTGAGTATAAAGCATTGGTTGATCAGATTGATGCAGTAAAAAAAGAAATTAAAGGTAAAAATATCGTAGAAAAAATGTACGATAAACTCAAATCAGATTTCAGTGCCTTGGTACATAAAAGCAAAGTTACGAAAGTCAATAAAGCTGAAGCCAAAGTAAATAAATTTCAGAAAAAAGAAGCAAAAAAAGCGATAAAAGATACAGCCACTTTTGATAAAGATGCCAAAAAAGATGAAGCAAAAACTATCCAAAAATAAGTCATCTTAAAAATGATGGAGAAGAATGAAAAATCATTCTTCCCACTCACGTTCATGCTCTATAAAGCTTTTACACAAAGGTCTAAGATTTATCAGAATGACATTTAAGTGACTCAGCCTTAATAAAGTGTAGTTTGTCAAGTATATGACCAAACTCTGCATCTTCATCTTGAAACTTTTTTCTTAACTTTTCTCTTTTTTCTTCTAGTGATTTGATTTGTTTTTCTATCTCTTCTGGGCTTGCATGACAATTTTTAGCCGCATCTGCTTCTTTCTCCAGTACCCAGTCCATTGCTTTTTTCATAA
>CAYRVR010000120.1:0-4252 GCA_964427835.1 uncultured Sulfurimonas sp.
GACAGCTACTTTTTTATCAATAGATGGTTTTTTCTCCATTGGATGAAAAAAGTCATATTCATGATCTGTTTCCCAATCTGCTCCAAGACGTTTGAGTGCCATAATAGAGATAGGTTCATCTAGGTTTGTTCTTCGACAAGCATCTTCACAAGGGTGAGGACAGACACGTCCACAGGTATGTGCAAGTGGCATTGTTTGGCGAGTAGCCACCAAAGAGTCATCAAAACGTAAATCTCTTACACCTTCGATATAACCAGGTATATCAACATGTGATGGACAAGCATCTGTACAAGGCGCTGTTATCTTTGCTATATAGCCAATTTTCTCTTCATAATGTTTTGATTTTTTCTTCTCATTAATACACGCAACAAAAGTATCTTCAAAGTGTGTCATTAAATCTAATATTGGATTTGGTACCGTTTTACCAATCTCACACTTAGAAGTAATTTGCATACTTTTACCAATCTCACGCAGGTGCTCTAAATCAGACATTTCCCCTTCACCACGGGCAATTTTATCAAGAACATCATATAAAATACGACCTCCCCAACGACCCGGTGCACATCGACCACACGCTTCACTATACTCTTGATATTGTGCTGCATATTCCATAGCAAGGCGGATAACGTCCACATCTTCATTAAAGAGTGCAACACCATCCCATCCTATAAAGGCTTTGGAATCACGATGGTCATCATATTGTGCTGGTAGGTTATAAGCTGATTCTTCCCACTCTTCCTCTGGTTTACCTATATTGTTTATAGATTCACCATTCCAAGTAGAAAAATATACTTTACTCAAAATAACTTCCTATTTTTTAACAACGATAGTCCAATCGACTTCGTTAAATTTCAGTGAGTTATAAAGTTCATACCCACACTCTTTTACCAAATCAGCACTCCGTTGGATTGGAGTAAAATCTCCAATTTCAAAAAGGAATATCAACGTTTCAGTCGGTTTATGTTTCTCTTGAAGTATCTCTTTCATGCGAGGTTCAAAATTATCTTTTAAATGTCTTAAATCATATCGTTTCATTTTATTTCCTCATCACTATTTTGATTTCGCACGAAAACTTTTACTGACACATTTGCTTCGCCTAAAAAAGCAAAGCTATTTGCTTTTATTACGCTAATCATCTGTCAACCTCTCCAAATACAATATTTGTAGTACCAATAATCGATACAACATCCGGAATATAATGACCAGGTAAAAGGTCAGTTAAAATTCCTGTATGCCAAAAAGATGGCGCACGTAGTTTCAATCTATACGGGTATGGTCCACCTTGAGAATTAATGTAAAATCCAAGTTCACCTTTTGGTGACTCTGTCGGTACATACACTTCACCTACTGGTGGTCTCATACCTTGAGTAACAAGCACAAAATGCTGCATTAAAGAGTAATTTTGTGTCATGATGTCAATTTTTGGTGCAGAAATATACTTCGGTGCATGTGCCATCAAGTCAGTTTGACCATCTTTTTCACATTTTTCATACATCTCTATACATTGATAAAGAATCTTAGCAGACTCACGCATCTCTTCCATATAAATACGGTAACGAGCGAAGTTGTCACCTTTATCAGAAAAAGGAACATTAAACTCCACCTCATCATAAAGTTCATAAGGTTCTTCTTTACGAATATCCCATGCAACACCAGAAGCTCTAAGCATTGGACCTGTACAGCCCCATGAAAGTGCCATCTCTGTAGAAATAGTACCCACCTCTTCCATTCTCATTAACCAAATACGGTTTGAATCAAGAAGATCTTCATAATCTTTAATATTTTGAGGAAGTTTATTTAAAAACACTCTTAATTGATGTAAGAAACCATCTTGTAAATCAAGAGGCACTCCACCAATACGGATAGCTGCATGTGTTAAACGTGCACCACAGTACCCTTCTATAATATCCATCAAATATTCTCTTTCACGGAATGCAAAAAGAAATACTGTCATCGCACCAATATCGAGTGCTGTTGTTGCAAGCCAGAAAAGATGAGACATCAAACGGTTGATCTCCAAAAGAAGCATACGAATAACTTTTGCACGACGAGGAACTTCAAGACCAATGAGTTTTTCAACTGCAAGAGCAAAACCATAATTGTTTGAAGATGATGCAATGTAGTCCATACGGTCAGTCGTTGGCATAAACTCATTATAGATCATGTTCTCAGCCATTTTTTCCATACCACGATGCAAATACCCAACATCAGGATGTGCTTTTACAATTTGTTCTTGTTGTAAATGAAGCATTAAACGCAGCTGACCATGCGCAGATGGATGTTGCGGACCAAAGTTAAGAATTAACTCATTATCATCTCTGTCAAATGTTATATTTTCAAAAAACGGTGTTAATCTGTTTTTTACTTGTGCCATATTTATACCACCCTATCTTTGTGGATCATCAATAACTTTTGATGACTCTTTATCTAATTTTGTAACCATAAATACACCGCCTTCTTCTTGATACTCTTGAACAGTTGGTTCCATATCATCAGTAATTTCTGTTCCTTTTGGAACTTCAAAACCAAGACGAGCGAAACGCTCTGAATCATATCTATCAACACGGGCAGGATCACGTAGTTCTGGTCCAATAACATCACGCGCTTCTTTGCCGTAAATTTTATCTACTTCATACCACGCAGCAAATTCATCACCCTCTAGTGGATATGTTTTCAAAAGTGGGAAACCTTGCCAATCATACGGCATTAAAATACGCTTCATAAATGGATGACCATTTGCTTCTATTCCAAACATATCAAACATTTCACGTTCTGACCAGTCGGCACTTCTAAAAAGTTTCTCAACACTGTCAACTGCTTGACCATTTTCAATGAAGTATTTTACACGGATACGTTTACGTTTTGTCATACTTAACATTTGATAAAAAATCTCAAAAGTATTATCTTTTGCAAGCCAATCAATTGCACTCATTTCTGAGAGTTGTGTATACTCAAGTTCATCTCTCATTAACTCTAAAACACCATAAATATCATGTGCATTAATATAAACAACCATCTGCTCTACTTGAATATAAGCATCTTTGACTTCAAATTTTGCTTTGATTGCTTCTAAATCACTTGCAAAAACTGCATCAGTATCTACTGCTGATTTTGGCACTTGTGGTGCAACATAAAATCTATCTGTATAGTAGGCTTTTGCCTGTACATCATCTTTAGGTTTATAGGCTCTCATATTACATTAACCTTTTTGCTTTTTGCGCATTTCCCGCTTTATTCGCACGGATTTTTTGTTGTAATAACATTACACCATATTGGAGTGTCTCTGGACGAGGTGCACAACCAGGAAGGTATAAATCTACAGGAATGACTCTATCTACACCCTGTACCGTTGCGTATGTATTAAACATTCCACCAGTATTAGCACATGAACCCATAGATATAACCCATCTTGGCTCTGTCATTTGATCATAAAGACGCTTAATAAACTCTGCATGTTTTTTTGTAAGCGTACCCGCAACAATCATTACATCTGCCTGACGAGGTGAAGCTCTAAAAATCGTACCAAAACGGTCAAAGTCATAACGTGATGCACCAGAAGCCATCATTTCAATACCACAGCATGCCAATCCATAAGTCAATGCCCAAAGAGAGTTTGAACGTCCCCAGTTTACAATTTTATCAACACTTGTCAGTGCTATTGGTAAACCACCATCTTGTGTATAATTTACTTTATGTTGTGCCATTCAAGCGCTCCTTTTTTCCATGCATATACAAAACCAATTGCCAATAAGACAATAAAACTCATCATCTCAACAAAACCGAACCAGCCGAGAATTTTAAAATCTACCGCCCATGGGAACATAAATACGATTTCAACATCAAATAGTAAGAAAAGAAGTGCAAACAGATAAAACTGCGGTGACACTCTATTTGGTTGTCTCGTAACTTCGGGTCCACATTCATATACTGATAGCTTGATTTTTTCACTATCTTTACGTGCCAGTGCACGACTCGCCAATCTAGCTATTACTGTTGTTGCAAAAAACGCACCAAACGTAATAACAAAAAGAACAAAGACCCCAAAATAAGGATTTGCAGTGTTAATATGTTCCATATAAACCTACCTTTTTAATTCAAAGTTGTATTTCTAACAAAAAAGAACAATCACAGTTTTTTGTACACTCCGATTGCCATTAGAAAAAACAGTTACTGCACTATAACAAAAAGAGTATTAAAAAAAGTTGTGGTCAATACAAAGTAAGAAAAGAGTGTGTATTATTGTAACTAGAAA
>CAYRVR010000121.1:0-4210 GCA_964427835.1 uncultured Sulfurimonas sp.
CAAATTTACCATGATGATGTCGTGGACTATGGTGATTTTTCCGGGAAAAAATTTCCACAGTTTTACGCAGATAAAGACAAAAACTTACACTTTGAAATAGACAAAAAAGCAAATACACTCAAAGTACGTTCAGAACTCAGAGAAGGACCGAACAGTTGGAGTACAGCAGATACTGAAGGACACTTTTGGGTAGCAACACTACGGTGTCTCAAACCAAAAGTAGGTATTACATCCTACACTTGGATGCAAGTTCATGGAACGACTGACACATACAATTATCCTATTTTACGTCTTTTATGGATCCGCAATAAAGGAAATGTGTATGACCATATCTGGGCTATCATTATAGTGAGTGATCCTAACACTCCAAATATCTATGAATATGTAGACCTGGGAGAAAGACCAAATGGTTTTTTTACAGCAGAGGTACATTTTAAAAATAATATTTTAGATATTCTTATCAATCGAAACCTTAAAGCAACAAGAAATGTCACCTATTGGGAAGATGTACAAAATTATTTTAAAGCAGGTGTGTACATTAACCGTTATAGTGATGGAGGTAGTGTCTCTGCCATATTTAAAGAGCTTCACTTTTATGATGACTCATCCCAAGTTGTATCGGCACACCACTAATGATAGGCATTGATATAATCAAAACAGAACGTATGCAAAAGCTCATGGAAAAATTTCCGCAAAAAGGCTTACAAAAGTTTCTTTCAGATGAAGAGATTGCACTTGTAAAATCCCATAAAACAGCAGCAGGATTTTGGGCTGCAAAAGAGGCTTTTTCAAAAGCCATAGGAACAGGTATCGGAAAGGAGTGTTCTTTTAAAGATATAAAAATCTATAAAACACAAAAAGGTGCCCCACAGTTGGCACTTGCAAAACATTTAGTAGAAAAATTTTCTATCACTGATGCTTCACTCTCCATTACTCACGATGGAGAGTATGCTATTTGTGTTGTGGCAATTGAGTCAAATTCACCCACCACCGACAAAATCAAGCAGTTCTAGTTTATCACCATCTTGAAGAGTATAAGTATCCCAACTATCTTGCTTTACTATATTCATATTTACAGCTGCAGCCATAACTTTGCCTTGCAGCTGGAGTTTTTGTAGTACACCACTAAGAGTGATATTTTCATCAAACTCTTTTTCGTGTCCGTTTACTATTAATTTCATTTCCATTCTCATTGCTAAATTTTCAAAATTGTAGCCACTTAGCTTAAATTTTGCATTAAAGATTTGAAATATATTTTGCGACTGCGTTTACTTCTGCATCACTTAAGTTTGCAACCTGGCCTTTCATAACACCTTTCATTGCGCCACCGTATGTTCCTGCTTTATATCCCTTGACAGCGTTTACTATTTTGGCTTGCGCCCATCCTTTAATAACATGCGATTTCCCAAGTGCTTTTTTCTCAGCATTTTTGCCATGGCATCCTGCACATTTTACAAAAATCTTTGCACCATCAAGCCCTTTTGTAGTAGCTACAGCCACCTTCTGAGGTTTTGGTTTACTTTGTACAACTTTTTTTGTAACTGTTTTTTCTACCTTTTTCTCTACAGGTTTTTCCACTTTTGTTACAGGAGCTTGTGCAACGGGCTTCGTTGCATGCTCACTCACTACAGCTGTTTGATTCTCTTTTTTTTCTTGCGAACACCCCATAATTAATAGTGCCAATGCTAAAAACAATGCTTTTTTCATTTTTTCCTCCAAAATATCGTGTTACTTATTGTACAACATTTTTAGCTATAATTATGTTAAATTTACAAGGCGAAAATATCGATGCACTTTGAACCATATCCATTTGAAAAACTTACAAAACTTTTAGAAAATATCACACCAAACGCAGCCTATGCTCCTGCTGTTCTTACAATTGGTGAACCCCAATTTGAAACACCTGATTTTATACAAAATGCCCTTGCAAAGCATACTGAACTTTTAAAAAAGTATCCAAAAACAACTGGTGAGACTATATTACGCGAAGCACAGCGCTCTTTTGTGCAAAAAAGATTTAATGTCACACTCTCTGATGAGCAAATCATCCCTACATTTGGAACACGTGAGGTTCTTTTTAACTTTCCACAGTTTTTACTCTTTGATAAAGAAAATCCTGTAATGGCCTATACAAATCCCTTTTACCAAATCTATGAGGGTGCAGCCATAGCTGCGCGGAGTAAAGTAATACACCTCAACCTAAACGCAGCCAATAACTTTAAACCCGAAATGGACGAAGCAACACTACAAGATTGTGATTTGGTCATTTTAAACTTTCCAAATAATCCAACTACTGGTGTTTTAACCATTCAAGAGCTCGCAGAGTGGGTAAAACTTGCTCTCAAATATGATTTTGTACTACTAAATGATGAGTGTTACAGTGAAATTTATATAGATAAGCCTGTGCCTTCACTCTTAGAAGCAGCAAAATATATAGGCAATGATAGTTTTAAAAATGTACTCGTCATCAACTCTATCTCAAAACGCTCTTCTGCACCAGGGCTGCGTTCAGGTTTCATTGCCGGTGATGCAGCAATACTTAAAGAGTATATGAAGTACAGAACCTATGTAGGATGTGCCTCCCCTCTTCCACTCCAATATGCCGCAGCCGAGGCATGGAATGATGAAGAACATGTAGCAAAAGCACGCTCTGTCTATAAAGAGAACTTCCTCCTTGCAAAAGAGATACTCAAAACAGAAATACCCCAAGCTACCTTTTATCTCTGGCTTAATGTTGGTGATGCCCTAGAGTTTACAAAAAGACTCTATAAAGAGTACAACGTAAAAGTTCTTCCGGGTGAATTTCTTGCACGGGAAGATACGCAGGGTGAAAATCCGGGAAAAGGGTTTATCCGAGTAGCCCTTGTTGAATCAAAAGAAAAAACAGAAGATGCACTAAAAAGACTGAAGGAATGTATTGATGAGCAAAACTAAAGCGTTAAAAGAAAAAGTATTACAGGCACAACAAAAAGGCGACATTGCCTCACTCTATGTTTTAGAACAAGAAGCACATGATACTTTTGATGAAAAGACACTCCAAGGTTTTTATGCAAACATTCTTGATTTAGCGCTTGAAAAGCTCACAGACACCCTTGAAGCACACCGTGTTATGGATATGAATGAGGTACAAGATTTTGCAACCCTGCGTGCACTCTATGAGTATGCAATTGAGCACTACTCAGCAGGAGAGACAAACGATGCAGCGGCTCTTTTTGAAGTGCTGAGTGGTCTGAGTAATGACAAAAAGTTTTCCAAAGCGATGAAGCTCCACTGGATAGCTGCTTCTGAAAAACTCCCTTTTGAAAAATTCCTTGATAAAATCGCTGATTTAGAAAAAACCCAACAAATGGGAACTTTCTATATCAGTGCATTCCAAAAAGAGGCACAAGAATTGCTAGATAATTCCCAAGAAAAGGGAGTATAGCATGAAAATTCATTTTATCGGGATTGGAGGAATAGGCATTTCAGGCCTTGCGCAGTATATGCATTTTAAAGGGCATGAAGTGAGTGGTTCAGATATAAAAGAGACTATTATCACACAAAAACTTCAAGAGATGGGTATTTGCATTACTGTACCACATAGTGCCGAGGCTATTAAAGATCAAGATCTTGTTGTACACTCTGCTATTATAAGTCCAAACAACCCTGAAATTGTTGCAGCAAAAGAAAAAGGTATAGAAGTTTTAGCACGAAGAGAAGCACTTGTAAAAATCCTTGATGATAAAAAGGTCTATGCTGTTGCTGGAGCTCATGGAAAAAGTACAACAAGTGCTATTCTTACATCCATTATGGAAGGTTCTGCCATTATTGGAGCTGAGTCAAAAGCATTTGGTTCAAATGTCCGCTATGATGCCAAAAGCGATGTTATGCTTTTTGAAGCAGATGAGAGTGATGGTAGCTTTGTAAACTCCAATCCATACTGTGCTATTGTAATAAACGCAGAGCCTGAACATATGGAGTATTATGACTACAATTACGAACGATTTTATGACACCTATAAAACATTTATTGACCTTGCTCCTCTTAAAGTCTTAAACGCAGAAGATCCTTTTTTAAGTACCCTTGTTGATTCAGTAGATGCCAAATGGCTCTATCCAAGCAAAGATATTCAAGAAATTGAGTTTGTTCTTATAAATAACGAACCTCATACCCGTTTTCGTTTTAAAGATTTTGGAACTTTTGATGTTTGGGGATTTGGAAAGCATATTGC
>CAYRVR010000122.1:0-4187 GCA_964427835.1 uncultured Sulfurimonas sp.
GTAATGCTGGTATGAGAAGATTACCAGTTACAACTTTAGTGCATTCTAAAAGTGTTGAAGCTGTAGCAAATATCTTAGTAGATAAAGGTTACCTTGAATCATGTAATGTGATTGAAGATGGCGTGAAAAAAACAATTAAAGTTGTACTGAAGTATGATGATAATGATAAATGTGTAATCAATGAAATGAAAAGAGTTTCTAAACCTGGACGTCGTGTTTATAAAGGTAGAGAAGATATTAAACGTTTCAAAAATGGTTATGGAACAATTATAGTAAGTACATCACATGGCGTACTACCAAATGACAAAGCGTATGAGCTTGGCATTGGTGGTGAAGTTATGTGTACGGTATGGTAGGAGTATAGCATGTCAAGAATTGGAAAAAATCCTGTAGAATTTGCTAGTGACATTACAGTTACTACAAATGGAAATGTTATTACTTTTACAAAAGGGAAGATCAGTGTTGATTTAGATACAAAAGGATTCGTTACTTTTGAAGTTGAAGGGAATACTTTAACATTTAAAAACTTATCTGATTCTCGTGAACACAGAGCATTCTGGGGAACTTTTAGAGCATTAGCTCAAAATATTGTTACAGGTTTAACTACTGGTTATACAAAACAATTAGAGATTAATGGTGTTGGTTATAGAGCTGCTGTAAAAGGAAAAGTTCTTAACTTGCAACTTGGTTTTTCTCATGATATTAATTATGAGTTACCAGAAGGTATGGAAGCAGAAGTTACTAAGAATGTTATTACTCTTAAGAGTCATGACAAACAAAAACTTGGACAAGTTGCTGCTGAAATCCGTTCATTCCGTCCACCAGAGCCGTACAAAGGTAAAGGTGTTAAATACATAGATGAGCATATCGTGCGTAAAGCCGGTAAAACTGCTAAGAAATAAGGGAGGAAGATAGATGAATGCTAAAGTATTAAAAAGCAAAATTGCGAATCGTTTAAAACGTAAGCGTCGTATCCGTGCAAAAATATCTGGTAGTGCTGAACTTCCTCGTGTTTCTGTATTTAAATCAAATCGTTACCTAAGTGTACAGGCAATTGATGATGCAACTGCAACAACAATTTGTTCATTACACTCAAAGGCTACTGGTCATAAAGCGAATAAAGAAGGTGCTGCTGCACTTGGTGAGGCATTTGCTGCTAAACTAAAAGAAGCAAACATTTCTGAGATTGTATTTGATCGTAATGGTTACCAATACCACGGCGTAATTGCTGCATTTGGTGACGCACTTCGTGCAAACGAAATTAAGTTCTAGGAGCGCATGGCTATGACAGAAATCAATAGAGATGAATTTGAAGAATCAATTGTAAATATTGGTCGTGTAACGAAAGTTGTTAAGGGTGGTAGACGTTTCCGTTTTACTGCGCTTATCGTTGTCGGTAACAAAAATGGTACTGTTGGATATGGTGTAGGAAAAGCGAAAGAAGTTCCTGATGCTATTCGTAAAGCTGTTGATAATGCATTTAAAAATTTAACTACTGTTAAGATTAAAGGTACTACAATTGCTCACGATATTGAACACAAATATAATGCTAGTACAATTCTTTTAAAACCAGCATCAGAAGGTACAGGACTTATCGCAGGTGGTGCGGCTCGTCCAGTACTTGAATTGGCAGGTTTTCAAGATTTACTTACAAAATCAATTGGTTCAAACAATCCAAACACACTAGTTCGTGCTACAGTTGAAGCACTTTCTCGTATCAAAGGATAAGAAATGGGTATTGAAAATTTAACACCTGCTGCAGGTTCAACTCACGCTCGTAAGAGAGTTGGACGTGGACAAGGTTCTGGAACTGGTAAGACTGCTGCTCGTGGTCAAAAAGGTCAAAAATCTCGTACAGGTTACAAAAGAAAAAGAAATTTTGAAGGTGGACAACAACCACTTGCAAAACGTTTACCAAAAATTGGTTTTCACTCTAAACTTGTAAAACCATACGTAATAAACGTAGAAAAAATTAAAGCTGTTGCTGAACTTGAAGAGATTACTATGGAGTCAATCCGTAGTGTTCACAAAGTTGCAAATTCAGTAGCTAAAATAAAACTAGTAGGTGCTTCAGCAAAAGATTTAGCATCGAAAATTAAAGACGAAAACGTTACTACTACAGGTAACTAGTTGTGAATAAAAATCTAGTAAATAAGATACTTATTACTATCGGTTTTTTATTTATCTATCGCCTGCTGGCTTATGTGCCAGTTCCTGGCGTAGATACAGCTGTTATTGCTTCTTTCTTCGACTCACACCAATCAGATGCTCTTGGACTCTTTAATATGTTTAGTGGTAACGCAGTACAAAGATTGTCTATAATTTCTCTTGGAATTATGCCTTATATTACTGCCTCAATCATTATGGAGCTTCTTGCCGCTACATTTCCTACTTTAGGTCAAATGAAAAAAGAGCGTGATGGTATGGTAAAATATATGCAAATCATCCGTTATGCAACGATAGTAATAACATTAATACAAGCTGTTGGTGTAAGCGTTGGATTACAGTCTTTAACAGGCCCGAGTGGTAACAGTGCAATATTGGCTGATCACAATACATTTATACTTTTATCTGCTGTTTCTATGCTTGCGGGTACAATGCTCTTAATGTGGATTGGTGAGCAGATTACACAAAGTGGTATTGGTAATGGTATCTCACTTATTATCTTTGCTGGTATTGTTTCTGCAATTCCAAGGGCTATTGGTCAAACAATCGAGATGGTAAATACTGGTGCAATGAGCTTTTTAACTGTAATTGCTATTATTGTTTTAGTGCTAGCAACTGTTGGTATTATCATATATGTTGAACTTGGTGAACGCCGTGTTCCTGTTACATATGCGAAAAAAACTATGATGCAAAATCAGAATAAACGTGTTATGAACTATATACCTATTAAAGTGAATTTAGCGGGTGTTATTCCAGTTATCTTTGCAAGTGCTATTTTAATGTTTCCAATGACTGTTCTTTCAAGTAGTACAAATCCAACTATACAAGCGATAGCAGATTTTCTTAATCCTAGTAGTTATTTCTTTAACTTCTTAACTTTTGTATTTGTTGTTTTCTTTGCATTCTTTTATGCAAGTATTACATTTAATGCAAAAGATATATCAGATAATCTTAAACGTCAAGGTGGATTTATTCCTGGTATTCGTACTGGAAAGGCTACAATGGAATTTTTAAATGAGACTGCCAGTAGGTTAACATTTACTGGTGCTCTTTATTTGGGACTTATTGCAACACTTCCATTTATGATTATTAAAGGAATGGGTGTTCCATTTTTCTTTGGTGGTACAGCTGTTTTAATTGTTGTACAGGTTGCACTTGATACTATGAGAAAAATTGAAGCTCAAATATATATGAGTAAATATGAAACTCTTAGTGCGGTTGGTCTGTAGCAATGGCAATTTCGCTTAAAAAACCTCAAGAGATAGAAAAACTTCGTGCTGCCAACAAAATTGTTGGTGGTGCACTCAAACTTCTTCAAGAAAATACAAAACCTGGAATGTCACTCAAAGAGATGGATGCTATGGCTGAAGACTATATACGTAGTCATGGTGCTAAACCTTCTTTTAAAGGCCTATATGGTTTTCCAAATGCTGTATGTACTTCACTAAATGAAGTTATAATCCATGGAATACCTAGTGATTATAAACTACAAGAAGGTGATGTCATAGGGTATGATATTGGGACAGAACTTGAAGGTTGGTTTGGTGATGCTGCAATTAGTGTTGGTGTTGGTGAAATTACAAAAGAAGATGAGGCACTTATTGCATGTGCAAAAGATACTCTTTATTATGCAATTGAAAACATCAAAGAGGGTATGCGATTTAAAGAACTTTCTTATCTCATGGAACAATTTATACTAGGACGTGGTTTCGTACCTTTGAAAAACTTTTGTGGACATGGTATTGGGAGAAAACCACATGAAGAACCGGAAATTCCAAATTATTTAGAGGGCACTAAGGCAAAAGCCGGGCCTAAAATAAAAAATGGAATGGTTTTTTGTTTGGAACCAATGATATGTCAAAAAGAGGCAAAACCTATTATTTTAGATAATGGGTGGGATGTTGTTAGTACCGATGGTTTACGCGGTTCACACTATGAGCATACCGTAGCAGTCGTTAACGGTAAAGCTGAAATTTTATCTCTTGCTTAGAGAAACAAAGGACTTATAATGGCAAAAGCTG
>CAYRVR010000123.1:0-4167 GCA_964427835.1 uncultured Sulfurimonas sp.
AGGGACTTTAGTCCCTATTTCTGTTTCGGTTAGAAGAACTTCTGTTTCCTCTGTACCCACCGCCATCTCGGTTTGAGTTATTACGGTTACGTGAACCACCTGAACGGTTACGATTACCGCGGTATCCTCCGCGTCCGCCTCTTCGGTTATTGTCGTTGCGTTTGGAAGCACGCTCAAGAATTGCTACAAGTTTATCTTCTGGAATACCAATGTTGCTTGGCCCTTTAATATCTTGTTTATCAAGAATCATAGAGATGAGTTTAAAGATGATTGTCTCTTCATCAATATCTTCTTTGAGTTTGTCAAGTACTTTATGTGCCTCATCGTATATTTTTTGATTTTCAATGTTTTTTACAATATTTTCAATTGTACTTTGGCGTAAATCATTTTTGCTTGGAACAAATGCATGCTCCATGGAAGTACCAACTTTTTGTTTGATGCGTTGGAGCTCTTTAAATTCTAAAGGTGTTAAAAGCGTAATTGCCTTTCCTTTTGTTCCGGCACGGCCAGTACGTCCAATACGGTGTACATAACTTTCAGGATCAAATGGAATGTGGTAATTAAATACATGTTCGATATTATTAACATGAATACCACGTGCAGCAACATCTGTTGCAACAAGTACTTTGATTGAATCATTTTTAAACCCTTTAATAACAGTTTCACGTTGGCGTTGTTCCATATCGCCATGGAGACCATTTGCGAGGTAGCCTGCGTTTGAAAGTACATTACTGAGTCTGTCAACTTCTGATTTTGTTCTACAAAATACGACTGCTTTTTTTGTTTGTTCGCTATCCATAAGACGGATAATAGCATCATCACGTTCGTGCTCATCTATTACATAGTAAAGTTGTTCAATGTCAGCATTTGTTGTTTCACCTTTTGTAATAGAGATAAATGCAGGATCTTTTAAAATTCTATTTGCCAAAGTTTTAATTGGTTGTGGCATTGTTGCTGAAAAAAGCAGTGTTTGACGGTTTGTAGGAAGGTAAGAGAAGATTTCATTAATATCATCTAAAAATCCCATATCAAGCATTTCATCTGCTTCATCAAGTACAACCATACTTGGCATAAAGTCATTAAGCATCCCTTTTTTTAGTATGTCAAGCATACGTCCTGGTGTTGCAACAACAACAGATGCTCCACGTCCTATAAGATCAAGCTGGCGTTTGTATGAACTACCACCATAAACAGTAACAGTTTTTACACCTAAGTTTCTACCATATTTGAAAATTTCATCACTTACTTGTGTTGCTAATTCACGTGTTGGAGTGATTACTAAAAGTTCTACACTTCCATCAAGTTTCATATTGTTGAGTGCTGGAAGACTAAACGCAGCAGTCTTTCCTGTACCAGTATGCGCTTGTCCAACCATATCGCGGCCTTCAAGTATAACAGGAATAGCCTGTGCTTGAATCGGAGAAGGAGCAGTAAAACCTGCAAATTTTATGCTTTTAAGTATTTCTGGTTTTAAACCGAGGGAATCGAAAGTGATTGTTGGTTCTTCGTTGTGTGTTTCTTGAGTTTGTGCATTTTCTTGCATCATTATCCTTTAAGTAACTCTATAAGTTTTTTGTATATATATAAGGAGATGACGCAAGTTCTACTAAAATGAAATCTTCAAGTCTATCCAGGGCATCTTCCCCTTAAAATATTTGTGGAATTATACCTAAATAAACTAAAATTATAATTGAAATTATAAATTCAGATTCTTTACTAAAGAAAGTTTGTTACAAATTAAGTAGTAATTGTAGATTTTTTTTATACTATAACTCCGAAGGATGAAGGATGATGGAACTATATATTTCACTTGGACTTGTCGTAGTTGTACTTGTTTTATTGTATTTGTATCTCAAAGGACAGCAAGGCATAGCGATACTCAAAGATGAAAAAAAAGATTTAGAACGTGAATATGCCATACTTAAAACAAAGTATGAGAGTGAGATGGCTGCGTTTAGCCAAAAGTTAGAAATTATGCACAATGCAAAAGAAGAGCTCTCTCGTGAGTTTCAAAATCTTTCAAATAAAATTTTTGAACAAAAATCCAGAGAATTTGGGAGTCTCAATCAAGAGCAGATGAAACTCCTTTTGGAGCCTTTTCGTGAGCAGATACGCTCTTTTTCAAAAGAGGCAAGAGAGCAGTTTGAGTTCGAACTGCAGGAGCGCTATCTTTTAAAAAATGAGCTTAAAAATTTGCAAAGTATGAATGAACAACTCTCCAAAGAGGCAAAAAATCTTACAAATGCTTTGAAGTATGAGAGCAAAACGCAAGGCAACTGGGGTGAGATGATTTTAGAAAATATTTTAGAGAGTTCGGGTTTACGTGAGGGGGAAGAGTACTTTTTGCAAAAAACGTTGCATTCTCAAGAGGGAGAAATGTACCGTCCCGATGTTATCATTCATCTGCCACAAAACAGAGATATTGTAGTTGACTCCAAGGTCTCTTTACGCGCGTATGAACGCTATATAAACAGTGAAAGTACGGAGGAAAAAGCAGAAGCACTTAAGGCACACATCGCAAGTGTTTCTAAACATATAAAAGAGTTAAGCCAAAAGAACTATGAGAAGTTAGAAGAGATTGAGAGTTTAGATTTTGTACTTCTGTTTATGCCGATTGAGGGTGCTTTTAATCTTGTTTTAGAAAATGACACAGGTTTTTTTCAAAATGCTTATAAAAAAAATATTTTACTTGTCTCTCCATCTACACTTATTGTAACCTTGCGTACAATAGAGCATATTTGGCGAACGCAAAAACAAGAAGAGTATGCAAAAAAAATAGTAAAAGAGGCAGAGGGAATGTATGAAAAACTTGTTCTTTTTGTAGATGAGATGCAAAGCATTGGGGCAAGTTTACAAAAAGCACAAAATTCTTATGATACAGCTATGAAACGGCTGAGTTTAGGAAATGGAAATCTTATTAAAAGAGCGCAAACCATCAAGTCCTTTGGTCTGCAACCAAAGAGAGATCTCTCTCTTAAAACTACACAAAGAGATCCAAAAAAAGGAGAAGTATGCAATTAGAGACAAAGTATAATTATGAAAAGGTTTGGAGAGTTACAAGCCAAGAAGATGCTCTGGAAATTATTGCCGAGGAAGTTGGTGATGCAGATGTGAAGGGTACGCTCACTTATATAAAAGAGTATGTTAGCAAAGGCAAAGAGTTGAGCATTGGCTCATGTAAATTTAGAATGAAAAAAAAGTAGGGTGAAATATGTTTATATATCCAGATATTGCGAAACTGTTGTTACGTGTAAGTTTAGGGGTGCTTATTCTCTTTCATGGAGTGCATAAACTCATTCATGGCATTGCAGGGGTGAAACACCTTGTAGTAGCAGCAGGTATGCCTGCATTTTTTGCGTATGGCGTTTATGTAGGGGAGTTGATTGCTCCTTTATTTATAATTTTAGGTTTGTATGCCCGTATCAGTGCATCAATTGTTGCTGTAAATATGGTTATGGCCATCTATTTGGCCTATGGATTTTCTCTCTCTTTTGCAAAATACGGTGGTCTCTCTTGGGAGACACCTTTTTTGTTTTTGATAATGAGTCTACTTGTAATACTGTGTGGTAGTGGAAGGTATGCTGTAAATTCTAACTAAGGATGTCTTACTTTTATAGTAGAGTTGAGACTCCACCCAATTACGATCATAGCAATAAGAACGCCTGTTGCCGGTAGTACATTGTAGGTATTGAGAAGATAGACAAGCCATAAAAGGATTGCTCCAAGTGGGGTTGGAACACCTGTAAAGTATTTTTCTGCTTCGCCTACATCTGCATTAATATTAAATTGAATAAGTCTTCGTAATCCTGAAATGACATAGTAAATAGAGACAACAGCTGCAACAAAGAGCCAAAAGCCATGCAGTGAAGGAGCGTAGGAGGCTTGAAAGATTAAAAAGACAGGGACCAGTACAAAACTTAAAAAGTCTGCAAAACTATCAAGCTGGATGCCAAATTCATTGGAGAGCTGGTATTTTCTTGCAATTTTTCCATCAAAAATATCAAATGCACCGCCTATCCAGGCAAGAATAATGGCAAGAACAAAATTGTTTTGTGTAATAAAATAGGTTGCACAGAGGCCAGCTGCTATGTTTACAAAGGTAAAAAGATTAGCCAGATTAAAGTGTGATGTAGGTGTCCATAAAAATTTCATTATTAATAGCCTTAT
>CAYRVR010000124.1:0-4150 GCA_964427835.1 uncultured Sulfurimonas sp.
GTACTAACCCTATTTATTAAATCAAGTTCAAATATCTTATTACCTTCATTTAATTGATAGGAGTGTATATGCATTGAATCTCCAAGTAATGCAGGGTTAGATAAATGATTAAAATTAAACTCACTATCCATATAATTAAATAGATGATCTTGTATAACCAAAACAAGATGTTTATTGAAATGCTCTAGTGTTTCTATTTTATGATGTAACTGTACTAAAATAGTTTTTGCTGTCATCTTCCAGTTCATACCAAATGTTTTCTTAGAATCAGCCCCTTCAACATTATTTAAATTAGTAACTTCTTTTATTAGCCTCTGTCTTTCAGGCCAAAGAGTTCCAGTTGTATCGAGGGTTTGAAACTCTATAGCAACAAAATCCTTAACTTTACCTTTGCGTGCAGAAATAAGGAAGTAATCAACACTTCCACCAGGAATAGAAATTTCAGACACGATATGAAGTTCATTTCCTGGTTCATGGAGAGTTAATAAATGTACACAATCAGCAAAAACTCGTTTTTTCTCTAATAACCTGTGTGGGCAAATTAGAACATCTTTTGAGTCTCTTCCATAACGAACAGTGCATGTTCCTATAGATATTTCAGGTGTGCTTTTCCGTACCTTAAAGCATTTAGATTGAGTAAAAGGACAGAATTGATTTTTTAGAATTTCTTCCCAAGAGTGATTTTGTCTTGTTGATTCTCCGAAGAACTCTAAGATTTTATTATTCATAGTTTCGTCTATTATTCGCAAGTTCTAAGTAATCTTCTGATAAATCTATTCCAATTGACTTAATACCATGAGCGTTAGCAACAAGGTTTGTAGTTCCAGTTCCGCAAAAAGGGTCTAAGGCAATTCCATCTTTAGGACAAGTTGCGATTATAGGTAGCCTACATAAGTCTTCAGGGTAAGGTGCATAATGAAGTTTACGCTTTTGTGTGTCTTCTGGAATAATTTCCCAGACATCACGAGGTTTGCTTCCTTTAGGATGATATTTTAAAAAATAGTATCCTTTGTCTATTAACTCCTTTGCTCTACCAGAAACACTCTTTGAATTTGAATGCGTAGTTCTTTGTTGACCCCTTATAATCATTCTAAAATCCGACAGTTCTCCTTTACCAAGACTCTCTAAAATATTATTTAATGCATTTAATGCAGAGTTTTTTTCCTCTAGAGATAACTCAGTAGATAATTCAATTTGTCGCTTATATCTCACACCGCTGACTCCTGTAGCTGAAACCACACAGCCGTTAACTACCTTTGACTTGTTTGGTTTAGAGCGTATTGAATCTACGTCATAATAATATTTTTTATTTTTTACAAAATGAAATATTTGTTCATGGACATTACCTAATTTATCTTTAGAGTTATCCATACCTCCTTTTACCTTATTCCAAATCACTTCATTTCTTAAAATCCAACCTTGGTTATCAGTTAGCTCAATAGCTACTCTCCATGGTATACCAACTAAGTTTTTATTTTTATAAGAGTCTCCGATGTTTAACCAAAAAGAACCAGAACTCTTTAGCACCCGTTTTACTTCTAAAAAAACTTCAGATAGATTTTTTATATAGTCGCTATAGTCCTTCTCTAAACCTATTCCATCAGAGGAATATTGGCGTTTCCCCCAATATGGTGGGCTAGTCATACAAAAGTCAATGCTTTCGTCAGGGATTTCTCGAAGTACATTTAGAGCATCTCCGCATAAGTAGAGCGGTATTGAGCTTGAACTACTAACATAACTTTCAAAAAGCGTTAAGTTATCAACTTCTTGTAATGCTTTATTTGCCATTCAATATACCCCTACTTTAGTCACTTGTGATTATACACAATTCGTATGTTTAGGGGACATATGATATTAAGCATCACTACAATGATTATTAATATGTTGTAATCTAACGCCTTGCTAAAGGGCAGGCGTTTGAAACTATAAAACATCAAAATAGCACAAACTTACCGAGGCTACAAAACGTAAAAATAAGCCCTGAGTAAGCCTGTCCGTTTTTGAGCAATTTGTTATACTTTATTATTTTAAATCTTCGGCAGATAACAGTTGTTTCCCATGACGCACTGTTAAGACAGATATTTTGGAAACACCTACTAAATAAATAACTCGGTAGTTACCCTCAATTAGCTCTCTGTAATCATCTTCTTGTATTTCTGGAACAATTCTACCTAGCCTTGGATGTTCCCTCAATTTTTCTGTTGATTCAAATATATCACTGGTCCACTGCATAGCCACATCAGGTTTGTCCAATGCAATAAATTCTGCCATTTTGATTACTCTTTCTATAGCTAACGGAGACCACTCAATTTCCATTAACTACTAAGCCTACTTAGAACAAGTTTTTTAGCTTTATCATGTTCTATTCCATCACCATCATTTATTTGAGCAACCGATTTATGAACATCTTGAAGAAGCTCAATTGTTTCTTGCATTTCTTCATATTCTTCAACGCCAAGTAATACACCTACACCTTTACCATGCTGTGTAATTACTAATGGTCTGTTAGTTTCTTGAACTTGCTTGAAGAAAGTTGCCACACCTGCTCTAAATTCAGAAAGAGGGCGAATATCTTGATCTACTCTTAATCTTTGCATTTTTAATACTCCAAAACATTGTTTGTACATTATATCGTACAAACAATGTTTTGTGTACTTTTATTCTATACCCTCAAGAATAAGTTTTATTTAACACAGATACCATTCATTTCCCCATTTTTTTTCACACAGGAAAAACCTAGACCACAATCTAAATCAAAAGAGCAGGAAGGAATTTCTCTAGGTTGAAAACTTGGAGAAATATACTCATATGTTTTATTTCCGAATGAATCACTTGGTGTAACACAGATACCTGTAATACCTATAGCTCCTTCCGGCTTTACACATACATTACCTAAACCACACGAAATATCACTAAGGCATCCAGCACTTGCAATATTACTAAATAAAAAAAGAGCTACTACTAGTTTGTACTTTATTTGCATACTAATTTTCCTTGGTTATTTTGACTAAAAGATGAATTTGGACAACTTTTTAGTATAACGCCGCATTAAAGGGCTTGCCGATTTAACTAAGTTGAACTCAAATTTAGCACGAAATTAAACAAAACTACAGACCTTAAATAAGAAGCCAGACTTAGGTAAGTCCTTGTTTTGAATGCCTTGTTAGCTTTTTTTGACTTTTTTATTAAACTTAACCACTGCATTATTATGCGCTTTTTCAATAAGAGAATAAATTTCTTTAAAGTTTTTTTCAGACGGAGACAAAATTGAAACCCACGACATCCATGCATAGATTGGATGGGGCATAAGCACATTTTCTTGTGTAAAGTCATGCCCAGTATTTACAATACCACCCTTATCAGGTCGTGTAGGTTTCTCACCAAAGAGAGAGTGATATGTCTCTTTTGGAATGCCAATACTTAAACGGAAAATATTTTCTCGTGATAACTTTGATGATTTATCATTTTCTCCGTCATTCTCTTTGATTGTACAAAAATATACTCCATTCGGGAGTTCATTTTTGGGATTGTAAAACAATGATGTTTCACCCCAACTACTTTTTGGTTTTACACCATCAAGGTTTGAGGTGATTGTTTCAATAATTTTTTTTGGGTTCATTTTATTTACAGAAGTGCATCATAGACATACGATTTTGGTCAATTAAGGAGAAGAATGAAAGTGCATTTTTATTTTTCATCATTAACTGCGAGGCAGCTAATGCAGACTCTAAACTTGACCAATGAACTATATCTACCCATTTTCCTTCTTTATTTGTAATAAGCTCTCTCGACTCAAAGCCTTTCATTTCTTTTATATCTGGCATGATATTCTTTGAAGCTAACTGAACTTGTTCATTAGTTACCCCTTTATTTACGTTAAAAATTACTATTTCAACTACAGGCTTTCCAGAACACTTATTTCCAGGAGTTTTTACACTTTCTCCGACAGCAACTTGGTAAGAAAATAATGATGTTAAAGCGATAATGTTATAAATTGTTTTCATATTTTATCTCTTTTAAAAACAATATTATTTCACAGTGCTACTGACACCCTTATGTCAGGAGTGTTTTTTATGCCTTTGCGTCGCAGACAGCTAACGCCTTGCTAAAGGGCTTGCCGTATTAACAAGTTTGAACTTGAATTTAGCAC
>CAYRVR010000125.1:0-4147 GCA_964427835.1 uncultured Sulfurimonas sp.
TTCCTGACTTCATATCATTAATTAACACTGCAATATCACTATACTCCTCTATAAGTCTTTGAGCTGGTGTCATTGATACAAGTTTTGCTTTTTTCTTAGCCTCTTCTTCAGCTCTTTTTCGCTCCTCTTCTTCTTTGGCTTTTTGTTTTTGAAGGACTTTTTGCTTGGCTTCTTGTTCGGCTTTTTGGATGGCTTGTTTTATTTCGTTTAAACTTTTTCTTTTTTCATTAATAAATTCATCACCATACTTTCTAAAATCTTTTAATTGTTTTTCATACTCATCAACATCTATAAATTCGCACAAAACCCATCCAAATGGCTCTGCTTTTCTTCCTTGCTTGTTATCACTAAATTTCCAAAGAGTAGTCTCCTCCTTTAAAATAGCATTTATCGTAACTCTTTTATTTCGACTAACCAACCATTCTAACTCTTTTGGGTTTTCAAGAAAGTTTTTTGCATCTTTCCATTTTTTTTGCTCTTTTTCATCAAGAAGATTAAAGTTTGCAAGCAGTTCTTTTATATGTTTGTTTTCAAAATGACTTTTTTTATAAAGTCTTTCTATTCTCTTCTCGGAATCATCTCCTTCATCTCTTTTATTTGAAATTTGAGCTAATTTAACAAGTATTTTTCTAAGCCCTGCTATGGTAACAGCTCTTGCTCCACTATGTTTGCCAATAGAAATCAGAAATTGTTGTGGCGATAGCTCAGCTTTTTGCATCTTTTCTTCATACAGTGGCTTATAATGACTATTACAAGCTTGTATTATTTTTTCTTTTGTGATGGTTTCACTTATTATTTGATTGTCATCATTTTTTAAATCTTTTATCGATATTTCCACCAAGTATTCACTACCTGTTTTATTGACCTCAATAAAAGTTGAAATTTGTGCATCATCTTCTGTCTCGAAGCGTTCTTTATTAACAGCATAGCCAATCATAGAGTCAGCCTTTTGAGCTACTGAGTCCGATATTGACAAATTTCTAAATAATTTATCCTCATTAAAAAGTTTAAGCAATTCTTTTTTATTAGAATTTTTATAGATATACTCTTGATAAGCTGTTGAAATCGCTCCTTTGATACTACTTCCTGTCAAAAAAGTTGCTACTTTATTGGCAAGTCTTTGGGTTTTTTGTATTTCAAATTTATTAAATACACTTCTTGAATTTCTCCCTTTTCCCTCTACTTGAACCTTTTTGGCAATCGAATTTTTATAATGAGTTTCCAAAGATGAAGATACTTTTACAGTATTAAATGCTACTTTTTTAGCAGTCTCTTTATGCTTAATTATAAAAGCATGAAGTTTTTCAAACAATTCATTTCCATTATCAGAATTAGTATTAACAATTCTATTAAATTCGGATATAGCAATTTGTGGTAAGTTTTGAAAAAATAACACCTCATCAAACTCATAAAGCCATCCATCATCTATCACAAAATTTGTAGGCTCATACACATCTCCAGTTCCTATATGCACTGGAGACAAAGTAGTAAGTTTTAGATAATATTTATTGAACCCTTTCATGAAAGCTCCTTTATTGGCACGACTATACTATATCCTTGATGCACAGTATTTGGATGTGCTTTTGATATATTTTTTATAGCAGTTCCTACATATTGTAAATCTTGTTTAGTTTCATAGTTAATAACACTAGCACTATCTGCTAAAATAATAGGTTTTTTAAAAGCATTTTTAAAAGCTCTATCTCCCCCGTGTTTGCCAAATCTTGTAAAAGGTTCATAATATAGCTCTTTACACTTCAAACCTTTAGGAGAAAATGGACTCAAAGTCATAAAAGTTTTTGAGGTATTGTTGAATGTGTCCTCTTCAAACTCTGTAAAGTCAAATCTTCCCTTGCCAATAGTCGTATCTTTTCCAAAGCCATGCAGTGATAGATGTTCAAAACTCTTTTTTAGTGCATCAATACCAAATCTATTTTCATCTATCAAAAAGTAAATATCTTTTGGACTAAATGATAACTCTTTTTCCCCATATGGTGCAAATGCTCCATCATCTGTGGTTGTAAATGTTTTATAGTTGATACTATTTCGTATCACTTGGGTTGATTTATCACTACTTTTTACTTCATCATCTGTTTGTGCTTCTGTAAACTCTCCATTCTTCAACTGCTCCAAAGTAAGCCATATCTTTTTACGATTTTGCTTTTTTTCATCACTATTTTCACCAAGTAAAAGTGAAGGCATCTTTGGTTTTGGCAAGTAGTCATTAGCAAAGCCATCAGACACAATCATAAACGGATTATATTCATAATCGCTTAATAGCTCTTTTAATTTATCTTCTCCAAAAACATACTTTATCGACCAACACATCTGCCCAAAGATGGTATCACCTTTGAGTGTGGTAGCAAAGTTTGATAATGGAGTAATTGTTGTTTTATATAGTTTCATGATTAATCACTCAAATGAAATTTAACTCGTCCATAACCTCTGGAGCCATTACCACCAAGATAATCGGACTCGATCAACTCAAAACCTCTCTTGACCATTTCTAACAACTCCTCTTCATTATCCTCATCAAACACTTTTACTCTGATATCAAAGTCAAATTTTACTCCAGCAGGGACTCTCTCAGTTTGTCTTGGATGTTCTGCTGTTCCTTTTTGTCGGTTGATAACATTTTCATATTTTGCTTCTGAAAGAACCTTATCTTTTGATTCCTCTGAAAGCTGACAATCACCAATACTAATACGAGTGATTCCAAATTCCCCCTCTTTATCACCAAATAGTTTAAGGAGTGTTTGAACATTATTAAAAAGTTTTTCATCTTCAAATGCTACATCAAGAAATTGATCTTTTAAAAACTTTTTATTTTCGCTATCCCATTTCCATATATGTTTAGAACTTAAAGGTAACCCTTGCTCTTTTTCACTTCTTTTTAAATTTACTACACCACAATCCCACTCCAACAGACTTCTCATTTTCCCTTTAAGAGAGCTTCCTGGTATATATGGTTTATCTGTATTTACATCTTTTACAACACCATTGTCGATACCACCTATCTTCATTGTATCATCACCACCACCGATGTGAAGTCCACTTAAAATCTCTATTTGTCCTGTTAGTTTTACTATTTTCATGATTATTCTCTCCCTTTGTGAAATCCAATAACTGCTTCAAAAAACAGTTTAAATGTTTCTAAATCTTTTTTTGAATTAACCTGAGATATACAACTATTTATCATCTCTACAAACGCTTTATTTACAAGTTTTCCACCGCCTGAACTTCTTGTACTTGCATATGCAACTTTTGAGTTTAGCATTTTGATGAATGGTAAAATATTACCCACGAACTCTTCATCTGTGCTATGTTTTGCTTTTTGATTCCACTCCAAAACATAATCATAAAACTTTCTAATTTGAGTATTTTTTACTCCACCTTTACCTGTTCCTATCTTTTCTGCCCAGCTATCAGCTGTTTTATTAAACAACTCTGGATCTTTTGTATAATCAAGTGTGATCATTACACTTTCCTCCTTTTATATATAAATTCACTAAGTATCATTTTGCTCTCCTTTGGATATTTTTCTATCATCTCATCAAGAGTATTTAGTAACTCTTTTCTTGCATTTGGCATATTTCTGCTCATAGTATATGCAAATTTTGACTTCCACCTTGTCGCCATAGGGTCTTTAGTTTCCTTTACTATCTTACTCATAGCTATAAGTTCTAGCAGTCTATATAAAAATGCCATTTTTGCATCATCTTCACTAAGATTATCAAGCTCTTCTCCTAATCCCATATCATCAAGATAATCATCCCACTTCACACACTCACCAAAAAGTGAAATAGCATCCTTACCATCAACTACTTTTGCCTCTTCCAAAGCCTCTTCGCTTATCTCAGCAACAAAACCTATAGGTTTGCTTGGTTTTGTCATGATAAGCCCCATAGATATAGACAAGCCACTTTTTTTAGAGTCGCAAAATCTCATAAACTCTTTTCTAATCTCTTTAGATATATCTATCACTTCATCCCAAGCTCCTATGACAAAAAGGTCATCTCCACCAGCAAAGACAGTATAGAGATTTTTTCCATCCATCATCTTTGATACTTTGACACTAAAAAAGTAATCTATAAGTCTTGATATAAAGTTGTATTTTGCAAACGAATTAATATCTTTTTGTTTAAGA
>CAYRVR010000126.1:0-1087 GCA_964427835.1 uncultured Sulfurimonas sp.
AAGAAGATACTTTTTATCTTCTCCATCAGCAGGAAAAGTACTTGTACCAAGACGTATGGAGTATTTTGGAAAACTATGAACAATTCTTTCTAAAACAACATTATAGTTCTCTTTTTCAAGATATTCATTAAATAAAATTAAAAATTCTGCACGACCAACATGTGCGACTACATCTTCATTTCTAATGGTTTCTGAAATTTTATTAGCTGCGTTTATAATATCTTCATCGTTCTCATAATATTTTAACTTTACATAAAGAAGCAAAAATGTTTGTTTATGTCTTAATGCTCTATCAATCTGTTCTTTTAACAATATATCAAAATTAGCTTCATTTGGGAGAGAGGTAAGAGGATTAAAATAGGCATCTTTTATTAAAGTTTGAGAACTCTCTTTTAATTTTTGTATAGTTTGTCTTTGAATTATATTTAATATTATACTCCCAAAGGAGATAATAACAAAACCAATAAGCATATAGAAAAAAATTCCAGATTCATACATAACGTTTTCCCTTTTCATGAGATATTCTCTACAAGATTGTACCATATAATGACAATATTAACATCAAATAGATATAATTGCGTAAAAAATAAGGTTTTTATATGTCACAATTTCCAGCTTTTTCTTGTAATTTAGATAATTTTATTGATGCACTCAAAAAGGAGATTCACAATAACAATAAAACCATACAAGCACTTTTATCACAAGAAGAAAAAACGTTTCAAAACTTCGTAAAACCGCTAGAACTTCTTGATGAAGGTCTTGAAGAACTTTTTACTCCTCTTTCACATCTAAACGCAGTGAATAATTCAAAGAAAACACAAGAAGTATATACAGCAGCCCTTCCTTTAATTACTGAATATTCAACACAACTTTCTCAAAACATTGAAATTTATAATGCTTTTAAAAAGATTCAAGAAAAAGAACAAAATTCTCTTAACATAGAACAAAAGAGAGTTTTATTTTTAAATATTCAAAATTTTGAATTAAGCGGTGCACACCTTGATGAACAAACAAAACAGAGATTACAAGAGATCAACATTGCTTTAAGCGAACTCTCTAATGAATTCTCACAAAATCTGCTCGATGC
>CAYRVR010000126.1:1187-4067 GCA_964427835.1 uncultured Sulfurimonas sp.
ATGAAAAAAGTGTTCTTCATTTTCTTGATGAGCTTCTAGACAAAGCAATTCCGCAGGCTAAACAAGAGTGTAAAGAGTTAGAAAATATTGCTCCTCATAAACTACAAAGTCATGATACAAGCTACTATGCAGAAGTTCTTAAAAAAGAGCAGTATCAAATTGATGAAGAGGAGTACCGTCCCTATTTCGAACAACAAAATGTAGTCAATGGTTTATTTAGATTTTTACATAAACTCTTTGATATAAAATTTGAAAAGATTGAAGAAAAATTATGGAATGAAAAAGCATCTGCATACATGGTATATGAACATAATAAACTCAAAGCAAAAATATATCTTGATTTAGAAGCAAGAGAATCCAAACGCGGTGGAGCATGGATGCATAACTGGCAAAGCCATTGTATAGATGTAAAAGGCAATGAAAAACTTGCTACTGCGTTTGTAGTGTGTAACTTTCCTACATCAAGTAGTAATACTCCTTCTTTATTACGTCACGATGATGTTGTGACACTATTTCACGAAATGGGACATACAATACACCATATTTTAAGTGCTGTAAATGAAAATGAAGTAAGTGGCGTAAATGGTGTTGAATGGGATGCTGTAGAATTTCCATCACAGTTTTTAGAAAATTTTGCCTATGAACCACAGGTATTACAACTCTTTGCAAAACATTATAAAACAAATGAGATACTTCCAGATGTGATGATAGATAAACTTGTTAAAAGTAAAAATTTTCTCTCAGCTATGGGGATGTTACGACAACTTGAATTTTCTATATTTGACTTTAAACTCCACACAAAACTCTATGATAGTCACAGTTTGCAAAAGCTTTTAGATAGCATTCGAGAAAAGACAGCGCTGATTAAACCTCCAAAATACAATAAATTTCAAAATGGATTTGCGCATATTTTTGCAGGAGGCTATGCTGCTGGCTACTACAGCTATAAATGGGCT
The DNA here is from genome assembly GCA_964427835.1 of uncultured Sulfurimonas sp. Lineage (GTDB taxonomy): Bacteria > Campylobacterota > Campylobacteria > Campylobacterales > Sulfurimonadaceae > Sulfurimonas. The sequence continues at coordinate 2,144 of CAYRVR010000126.1, forward strand.
GAAGTATTAAGTGCAGATGTTTTTTATGCAGTAGTAGATGAGGGTATTTTTCATTCTCAAACAGCAGAAAAATACCTCAATACAATACTCCATAAAGGTGGTTCTCAAAGTATGGACATACTTTATAAAGAGTTAATGAATAGAGACCCAGACATTGCAAATTTACTGAGGCTCAATGGTATAAAGGCGTGAAATTATTCTTTATCCTTTTAATCTTACAAAGTTTACTATTTGGAGAACAAATGCTCACAATAGCAACATATAATGTAGAGAATCTTTTCGATTTAAAAAGAAGTGGACATGAGTATAAAGAGTATATTCCTTATTCATCATCGCATTGGAATAAGCGGACGTATACAATAAAACTCAAACACATATCACAGGTCATAAAAAGTATTCATGCAGATATAATTGCACTAGAAGAAATCGAATCCTTACAAGCTCTTAAAGATTTACGCTATCAACTCAAACGAGATGGCCTCTACTACAAATATTATAAAATAGCAAATCTTAAAAACACTACAGTAAAAGTTGCACTTTTAAGTAAAGTTCCTTTTGTTTATACCCATGAAATTGCCGTGCAAAGTTCCTATAAATTTCGTAATATTCTCGAAGTGAAATTTAAGGTAGGCAATGAAAATTTATATGTTTTGGTAAATCATTGGAAGGCAAAATCTGGTCCAGAAAGTATGCGTATAGTCTCTGCAAGAAAACTAATGAAAAGAGTGAAGGAGTTAGGAGCAGATAAAAATATCATTGCATTAGGTGATTTTAATTCACATTATGAAGAGTATAAAACTTTCAAAAGAAAACGAAGGCTAAACAATACAGATGGAATAACAGGAATTAATCATATATTAGGCACCATTAATTATCAAAAATCGGCTGAGATTGTAAACTTAGACAATTATACATTCTATAACCTATGGTACGATATACCAGAAAAAGAAAGATATACATACATATTTCATGGTAAAAAAGAGGCTTTAGACAGTATTTTAGTTACAAAAACACTTCTAGACAATAAGGGACTTGATTACAAAAAACATTCTTTACATACATATCACCCTTATTACTTATTTAAAAGAAAAAGTATATATAGATGGCAAATGAGTAGAAAATATCCGCAACAACATAAAGGCAAAGGATACTCTGACCATCTACCACTTATAGCCGAATTTATATACTAATCAAGACACCAATCAATAGTTTTTTTCCCATGCTGGGATAAATATTTATTTGTTTGAGAAAAAGGTTTTGAACCAAAGAAACCTCTATAGGCAGATAAAGGAGAAGGATGTGGAGCCTTTAAAACAAAATGTTTTGAACTATCAATAAGTTTTTCTTTTGTCTGGGCAGGTTTCCCCCATAAAATAAAAACAACGTTGTTAAGTTTTTCATTTACCAGTCTAATGGTAGCATCACTAAACTCTTCCCACCCAATTCCTCTATGAGACCCTGCATTGCCTGCACGTACAGTTAAAACAGCATTAATTAACAATACACCCTGCTCCGCCCATTTGCTTAAATTACCATGTTTGGGGTAAGGACAACCAATATCATTTTCAAGCTCTTTAAAAATATTTATAAGTGATGGTGGAAATTTTGTTGTATCTAAAACTGAAAATGCTAAACCGTGTGCCTGATTCAAGCCATGATAAGGATCTTGTCCAATGATGACAACTTTTATTTTTTCAAATTCAAGTAAATTATAAGCAGTGAAAATATTGTTAATTGTAGGATAAATTGTTTGAGATTTATATTCAGAAGTCAAGTACTCTTTTAAATTTAAAAAATACTTTTTAGTAAATTCTTCCTTTAGCAATTCCTTCCAATCATCATTTATATCTAAGTGAAACACGTAAAACCTTTAAAAAATATAACAGAAGTATAGCCAAAAAAAACACAGAAAGAGAAAGTAAAG
>CAYRVR010000127.1:0-4006 GCA_964427835.1 uncultured Sulfurimonas sp.
TCATCCATTTTTATTGATTTGAAACACATTTAATAGGTGTGATTATCTCCAAAAAATACTAATAAAGTAATTAAGCTGCGTTTAGCAACACAGATTTAAGTCTTCTTTTTATATAATTTGCCTTTGAAAAGAAGGAACAGTCGGGTGGATAAAATTACAAATAAATTTTCTTTACAAAAAAGTGTGGAGTACACTCTCCTTGCCTATGCATTTACACTCCCTCTCTCACGAGCTGCTATTTCTTTTTTTACTCTGCTCCTTTTTATTTTATGGCTTATCGAGCCTGAAAGAAAAGAACGTTTTATAGCATCTCTCAAGAACCCACTTATCTTTTCTCTTACTCTTTTTTTACTCTTTAGTCTCCTCTCACTGATATGGAGTACCCATTTTATGCATGGAGTAAAGTATATAAGACACTACTGGTACCTTTTACCACTACTTACCTTTTTCAGCTATGCAAAATCCGAGCTTATCCCAAAAATTATCTCTGCTTTTTTATTTGGAATGCTGATGAGTGAAATTCTCTCCTATGGCATCTTTTTTGAATTGTGGAGCTTCGGACATGCCACACCGCAAGATCCAAGCCCTATTATGAATCATATTCATTACTCTGCATTTTTGGCCGTAACATCCCTGCTTCTATTTAATAAGGTCTTTTTTGAAACAGACTTGCGTTGGAAGTTTTTCTATTTTCTTTACTTTTTAATGACCTCATCAAATCTCTTTATCAATGGAGGGCGTACAGGACAACTCGCCTATGTTGTAGGTATGTTTGTCGTAGCTATTATAAATGTCAAGCATAAGATCCTTGGAGTATTCACTATCTTTGTGCTTGCCAGTGCCATTTTTATTACAGCTTTTTCTCTCAGTCCGACATTTCAGACAAGACTGCAAACAACCTTGCAATCACTCACAAAAATTGAATCAGCTACAAATCAGATGTACGCAAGTTCTTTTGGAACACGATTAGGAGCATGGATGGTCGCTACAAAAATTTTCCAAGATCATCCTCTTTTAGGCGTTGGCATGGGCTCTGAAATGCAAGCACTTAAAGATAAAATTGACACAACTATGCCCCAACTCAAAACATTTGACCCTGAATATGGTCCACTGTTATATAATATAAAGCACTATCACAATAGCTATGTGACATACCTTGTACAAATGGGAATCATTGGACTGGCACTCTTTTTGTATATTTTTTATTCTCTTGCAAAACTTCCTGTACAAAACAAAGAACTTAACAATCTTAAGTATATTTTCATTACTGTTTTCATGATTGCAGCACTCTTTGAGCAGATGTTTGCACTTGAATTTCCCCTTGCACTTTTTACCCTCTTTAGCGGTATATTTATAGCTGCAAACTCTCGTAAAAGTGTTGCAATATCATGAAAAAGTTCCTAGAAAATAAAATCCGTATAGATCGAAATAAAAACACAAAACTCACCTATTATATTTCCAATATTTACAAGCAGATTCTTCCAGATTTTTTTCATAAACGTTATGCAAGAAAACTCCTGCAAAGAGAGATTGATGAAAATATTTTACAACGTGTCAAATACTACAATAGGCTCGACACCTATTTCAAACTTCCAAAAGATGCACCCAGCATTGAGCAGTTTATAAAAAATGAAAAAAAGAAAACATACTATTTTGATCTACTGGAGCATCTACGTTATTTTGATAAAAAACTTCAATTTTCTTACCTTTTTGGTGATATTACGACAGTTCCTCAAACACCATCTTTTCTAAAAAGTCGTCCAATAGAAGCAGACAATAAAAACTCCATTTTAATGAAACTAAATAAAATCCGTCATTTTATTTTTGTCAATGATACCCGTAGCTTTGAAGAGAAAAAAGACATGCTTGTTTGGCGAGGAAAATGCTATACACCCCACCGTCAACAATTCATCCAGACATTTTATGATAAAAAGTTTTGTAATGTAGGGCAGACAAATACAAAGGGCGAAATAAACAAACCATGGCAAAAAGAGAAGATGAAACTACAAGAGCAACTGCAGTACAAATTTATTTTAGCCATTGAAGGCAATGATGTTGCTTCAAACCTAAAATGGGTTATGTCTTCCAACTCCTTAGCATTTATGCCAAAACCAAAATATGAAACATGGTTTATGGAAGGAAGTCTCATTCCAAATCATCACTATGTTCTGCTTAAAGATGATTACTCGGATATGGAAGAAAAAATTCACTACTATTCTACACATATACAAGAAGCAAAAACAATTATAAAAAATGCGCATGCCCATGTAGAACAATTTAAAGACAAAGAAAGAGAAGATATCATTGCAATGCTTGTGTTGCAAAAGTACTTCCAACACTCAGGACAACTTACAAAGGCATCGGAACTCTAAGCAAATTATTGTATAATACACTTATTCATTAAAAGATTTTCAGGAAGATACTTGTCGCATAAATACACTCTTAATCCAAAATACGCTGCGTTTAAAAAGAACCTACTCGATATAAAAAATATATTTCAAAATGCAGATAATAGTATTCACAAAGCAAGAAATGAGCTAAAAATTATAGAAATGGATAACAAAAAATATGTTATAAAATCTTTTAAAATACCACACTTACTCAATCGCATTGCTTATACCTATTTGAGGAATTCCAAGGCAAAAAAATCCTACCTAAACGCCATCAAACTTCAAGAACGTGCTATCAATACTCCCGAACCTGTTGGAGTTATTGAATTTTTTGAAAATGGTCTGCTTACACAGAGCTACTTTGTCTCTCTCTATGAGCCATACGATTTTACTATTCGAGAGGTTTTCCACCATAAAGTAGAAAATGTAAAAGAAATTTTAAAAGAATTCGCCAGATTCACCCATGAATTACACACAAAAGGAGTATGGCATGTAGACTACTCCCTAGGCAATATTCTTATTACAAAAACAACTGAAAATAAGTATAAATTTTCACTTGTTGACATTAATAGAATGCAATTTAAAGAGATCTCACCACAAGAAGGTTTGCTCAATTTCAACAAATTTTGGGCAGAAGAAGAAGATTTACAATTCCTCATTAAAGAGTACACAAAACTCACAGATTTAAATTATGACACAGCATACCAAACTGTTCAAAAGAGTGTGCAAAAAATCAGACAGACGAAAGAAATAAAAAACTACCTAAAGAATAAAAAATGAAAATTACTGCAAATATCATTACTCTTAATGAAGAGAAAAATATCAAAGATTGTATCAATTCCCTCAAAGAAATCTGCGATGAAATCATTGTTGTAGATTCAAACAGTAGTGATGAAACCACTGCTATAGCAACATCTCTTGGTGCTAAAATAGTCTTACAAGAGTATTTAGGTGATGGCTTTCAAAAAAATGTTGTTCTACAACATGCTGCGTTTGAATGGATCCTCAGTATTGATGCCGATGAAAGACTTGATGAAGAGATGCGAAACTCCATTAAAAAAATAAAAAATGCAAACACTCATCCTGACGCATACAGTTTTAAACGCAAAAATTATATTGGGCAGAGATGGATAAAATATTGTGGCTGGTATCCGGATGAATGTACACGTCTGTACAATAAAAATAAAACACAATTTAAAGAGCTTATTGGACATTCCAGCGTTGCAAGCAAAAATGTTACGCTCTTAGAGGGAAATATTATCCACTACTCTTATAAAAACTACCATGATTTACTCCATAAAACAAATCGTTTTAGTTCTCGTGGAGCAAAAATGCTTCTTGAAAAAAATAAGAAAGCAAATGGGTTTTCTCCCTTTGTACACTTTATGTCTGCATTTTTTCGCAAATATTTTTTACAAAGAGGCTTTATGCAAGGACTCGATGGACTTACTATTTCACTTACTGCATCTATTAACTCCTATATGAAATATGCAAAACTTATAGAGATGCGACGTACACAAAATAATTCACATTCCATTTGGGAACAGTAAAAATATGCAACTCACTCATCTCAATTTTGCAAAGGGTTTTCGCGGTGGGGAGCGCCAAACGCAGCT
>CAYRVR010000128.1:0-3996 GCA_964427835.1 uncultured Sulfurimonas sp.
CTGGTCGTCAACGTCACCTTGGTATTCGTCCACAGACTCGTGGTTCTGCGATGAACCCGATTGATCACCCGCATGGTGGTGGTGAAGGTAAAACGAATTCAGGTCGTCATCCGGTTACTCCTTGGGGTAAACCAACGAAGGGTGCTAAAACTCGTCGTAAAAAAGCAAGTGATAAACTTATTATCACTCGTCGTAAACCAAATGCAAAAAGGGTAGGCTAATATGGCTCGTTCAGTAAAAAAAGGTCCATTCGTAGATGACCATTTAATGAAAAAAGTTGAAACTGCAAAAGCTAGTGGAGACAAAAAACCTATAAAAACTTGGTCAAGAAGATCTATGATTCTTCCTGAAATGGTTGGTTTAACATTAAATGTTCATAATGGTCGCCAATTTGTTCCTGTGTATGTTACAGAGAATCATATTGGTTATAAACTTGGTGAATTTGCACCAACTCGTACATTTAAGGGCCATAAGGGCTCTGTTCAGAAGAAGGGGTAGTCATGGCTAGAGCATTATTAAAATTTATCCGTGTATCACCTATCAAATCTCGTCTTATTGCACGTGAAGTGCAGGGTATGAATGCTGAAGAAGCTATGGCAGCTTTAGAATTCACTCCAAATAAGGCGGCAAAAATTATCTCTAAAGTAATTGCATCTGCAGTTGCTAACAGTGGTAGTGAAGCTGAAGATTGTGTAATTACATCATGCCGTGTTGACAATGGTCCAGTACTTAAACGTTTCCGTCCACGTGCTCGTGGTATGGCTTCAGGTATTAGAAAACCAACAGCACATATCTTAGTAGAAGTAGAGGGTAAATAGTATGGGTCAAAAAGTTAATCCTATTGGTTTACGTCTTGGAATCAATCGTAACTGGGAATCAAGATGGTTTCCTAACTTTAAAACTGCTCCGGCAGCTTTAGGTGAAGATCACAAGATAAGAACATTTTTGAAAAAAGAACTTTACTATGCTGGTGTTTCTAACATCATCATTGAAAGAACAGTAAAAAGACTTCGTGTAACAATCGTTGCTGCACGTCCTGGTATTATCATTGGGAAAAAAGGTGCAGATATTGAAAAACTTAAAGCTGCTCTTCAAAATTTAGTTGGAAAAACTATTTCAATTAATATAAAAGAAGAGAAAAAAGCACAAACATCAGCACAACTTGTTGCTGAAAATGTTGCAACTCAGCTTGAGCGTCGTATTGCGTTTAGACGTGCGATGAAGAAAGTTATGCAAGGTGCACAACGTTCTGGTGCCAAAGGTATCAAAGTTGCTGTAGCTGGTCGTCTTGGTGGAGCTGAAATGGCTCGTACTGAGTGGTACTTAGAGGGTCGTGTTCCTCTTCATACTCTCCGTGCTAAAATTGATTATGGTTTTGCTGAAGCACATACTACATACGGTATTATCGGTGTAAAAGTATGGATCTTCAAAGGGGAAGTACTTACTAAAGGTATTCCTGCAGAAGCAAAAGAAGAGAAAAAAGAACGTCGTGGTAGAAAACCTGCTCGTCGTGAAAATAGTGAAAAGGCTGAATAATCATGTTAATGCCAAAAAGAACAAAATATCGTAAAGTAATGAAAGGTCGTAACCGTGGTTACGCTCGTTCAGGTTACAAGTTAGCTTTTGGTGACATCGGTTTTAAAGCAGTAGAAGCTGGTCGTATCAACTCTCGTCAGATTGAATCGGCTCGTATCTCTGCTACACGTCACATTAAAAGAAATGGTAAGATTTGGATTCGTGTATTCCCTGCAAAACCATTAACTGCAAAACCGCTTGAAACTCGTATGGGTAAAGGTAAGGGTGCAGTTGATCAATGGGTAATGAATGTAAAACCAGGTCGTATCATATTTGAGATGGGTGGTGTTCCACACGATATAGCTCGTGAAGCACTTACTTTAGCAATGCATAAATTGCCATTCAAAACAAAAATAATAACTGCGGAGATGAGCAATGAAATATTCTGATTTAGCAGATAAAAGTGCAGCAGAACTTCAAGCGATGCTTAAAGAAAAAAAGACTGAGCTGTTTACATTAAAAATTAAACAAAAAATGATGCAATTACAAAATACTAGTGAACTTAAAGTTGCTAAAAAAGATATTGCTAGAATCAATACTGCACTTGCTGCAGTAGAAAACTAGGGGACGAGCGATGGCTAATAAGCGTGAAATTCAAGGTAACGTAATTAAAATTGCAGGCGATAAAACAGTAACTGTTCTTGTTGAACGTCGTGTAATGCATCCTCGTTACCATAAAGTTGTAAAGCGTTTCAAAAAGTACTTGGTACATGATGAGCGTAATGAGTGTAAAGTTGGAGATGAGATTGTTGCAGTCGAATGTCGTCCACTTTCTAAGACTAAATCTTTTAGACTTCAGTCAGTTGTAAAAGGAGCGTAGTAATGATTCAAGGTTTTACTCGTTTAAATGTAGCTGATAATACAGGTGCTAAAGAGATTATGTGTATTAAGGTGCTTGGTGGTTCTAAGCGTCGCTATGCTTCAGTAGGTGATGTTATTGTTGCTTCTGTAAAAAAAGCGATTCCAACTGCTAAAGTGAAAAAAGGTAAAGTTGTTAAAGCTGTTGTTGTAAGAACACATAAAGAAGTACAACGTGAAAATGGTTCATTGATCCGTTTTGACGATAATGCAGCTGTAATACTTGATGACAAGAGAGAGCCTATTGGTACTCGTATTTTTGGACCAATTGGTCGTGAAGTACGTTACGCAGGATTCATGAAAATTGTATCTCTTGCGCCGGAGGTTGTATAATGGCAAAATTTAATTTCAAAAAAGGCGATATGGTAGAAATTATCGCTGGTGATGACAAAGGTACAAAAGCAACTGTACTTGCTGTTATGCCAAAGAAAAATAAAGTAATAGTAGAGGGTTGTAAAATAGCGAAAAAAGCTATTAAGCCAACTGAAGAGAACACGAAGGGTGGGCATATCAATAAAGAGATGCCAATTGACGCTTCAAATGTTAGAAAAGTGGAGGCATAATTAGATGGCTCGTTTAAAAGAAAAATATTTAGCATTAAAACCAGAAATACAAGCAGATTTAGATATCAAAAATGTAATGCAAATTCCTGCATTAGATAAAATTGTTATCTCTGTAGGTGCTGGTTTTGCTATGAAAGATAATAAGCTTATTCAAAATATTGAAGATACTATTACAACTATTGCTGGTCAAAAAGCTTCTACTGTAATTGCTAAAAAATCTGTTGCAGGTTTTAAAGTACGTGAAGGTATGCCAGTAGGTGTTCGTGTTACTCTTCGTGGTGAGAATATGTATAATTTCTTTGATCGTCTTGTATCTATTGCACTTCCACGTGTGAAAGATTTCCGTGGTGTTCCAAGAAATGGTTTTGATGGTCGTGGTAACTATAACTTCGGTCTTCAAGAACAACTTATTTTCCCAGAGATTAGCTATGACTCAATCATGCAAATCCATGGTATGAATATTACAGTGGTAACTACTACTGATTCAGATAAGGCTGCGTTTACTCTACTAGAGAAATTGGGTATGCCTTTTACAAAAGGGAGTAACTAATGGCTAAAAAGTCTATGATTGCTAAAGCAAAGCGTACTCCAAAATTTAAAGTACGTGCATATACACGTTGTCAGATTTGTGGTCGTCCACACTCTGTACTAAGAGATTTTGGAATTTGTCGTATTTGTTTTAGAAAAATGGCAAACGAGGGAATGATCCCAGGTGTTAGAAAGTCTTCTTGGTAGGCCTTTAGGCTTGCTAAGTGGAAACTCCTAACAGTAGCAGTTGAAAAACTTGCAAATATAAGGAAAAAAAATGGCAATAAATGATCTAGTATCAGATGCGTTAACACGTATTCGTAATGCTGGTATGAGAAGATTACCGGTTACTACTTTGGTACACTCTAAAAGTGTAGAAGCTGTAGCAAATATCTTAGTAGACAAAGGTTACCTTGAGTCATGTAATGTGATTGAAGATGGCGTGAAAAAAACAATTAAAGTTGTACTGAAG
>CAYRVR010000129.1:0-3953 GCA_964427835.1 uncultured Sulfurimonas sp.
AACATCACCCTTCTCCCCAATTGAGTTTTTCTTTTAAAACATCAAAGTAATTAAATTCATTTCTATGGATAAGTTTCACCTTTTTTTGTGCCAATTGTATGTGAATACTCTCTCCTTTAGCAATTTCATGCTTGTCCTGACCGTCTATAATGACGAGTGCTTTGTCTTTTGGTGTTTTCATCTCAATGGAAAATTCTCCAGGAAGTACAACAGGTCTTTGCGTCAAAGAATGTGGACAAATAGGAGTAAGTGCAAAAACATTTGTTAAAGGAAAAAGAACGGGTCCTCCGGCTGAGAGGTTATATGCAGTAGAGCCTGTTGGTGTTGCGACTATTACACCATCTCCGTAGTAGGTATTAAAAGGTTTCGAATCAACCAAAGTTTCCACATGAATCATATTTGAAACTGACGGACGTGTTAAGACAATATCATTAAAAGCATAGAGTACAACCTCTTTTTCATTTTGTATAAATTTTGCTTCCAAAATGGCCCTTTCATCCACCCTATAATCACCAGATACTAATTTTTTTACAAACTCTTCAAGCTCATGAAAATCAATATCTGCTAAAAATCCAAGTGTACCGGCATAAATACCAAAAATAGGAATATCATACTTAAAGGAGCGCCTAACAGCAGAAATAAGTGTTCCATCCCCACCGAGAGTGACGATAGCATCAGAGTTTTTACACAAAATGTCAAACTCCATTCCCATTACTCCTATCATTCCTCCACTAATGCTATCGAGTGTGACTTCTATTTCATATTTGTTAAAAATCTGCTCTAACTTATAAAAATGCTCTTTTAACTCAGGAGTTGAAGGACGTAATACCACGCCTATTTTTTTCATTGTTTTTCTTTTCAAAATCGCTCATTTGTCTATTTATTTTGTCAATTATACTATATTTAGATATAATCGCGAAAATTATTTATATAGGAATCTATATTTTGAGAACTCATTACTGTACAGATTTAAATGAAACGAATGTAGGAGAAGATGTTGTTCTAACTGGTTGGGCGAATAATTATCGTGACCATGGTGGAATTATTTTCATAGATTTACGTGACAAAACTGGCTTAATCCAGCTTACTTGTGACCCAGAAGACTCTCAAGAGGCACATGCAGTTGCAAATAATGTGCGTGATGAATATGTCCTTATTGCAAAAGGTAAAGTCCGTTTACGTGGAGAGGGACTTACAAATCCTCGTTTAAAAACAGGAAGTATTGAAATAGTTGTTTCAGAACTTATCATTGAAAACAAATCTGCACCTGTTCCTTTTGTCATTGGTGATAAAAATGTTGGAGAAGAGACACGTTTAAAGTACCGTTATCTTGAACTCCGTGATCCAGATATGTATGAAGTATTCCGTCTGCGTTCAAAAGCAGCAATTGCAGCAAGAAATGTACTTGATGCAAATGGATTTTTAGAAGTTGAAACACCAATTCTTACAAAATCTACACCAGAGGGTGCAAGAGATTATTTGGTACCGTCTCGTGTCCACAATGGTGAGTTTTATGCACTTCCACAGTCACCACAACTTTTCAAACAACTTTTAATGGTTGGTGGATTTGACAGATATTTCCAAATTGCAAAATGTTTCCGTGATGAAGATTTACGTGCTGACCGTCAGCCTGAATTTACACAAATAGATGTTGAGATGAGTTTTTGTAACCAAGAAGATGTCATAAAAGTAGCAGAGGATCTACTCGAAGGTATGTTCAGCGCTTGTGGTATTGAAATAAAACCACCATTTAACCGTATGACATACAAAGATGCTATGGAACTCTATGGTTCAGATAAGCCTGACTTGCGTTATGATTTGAAAATGGTTGATGTTATTGATATTTTTGAAAGATGTAGTAATGAGATTTTTACAAATATTGCCAAACAACCACACAAAAACCGCATTAAAGCACTTAAGGTTCCTGGTGCTGATTTAGTTTTTTCTAAACGTGAAATGAAAGGTTTTGAAGAGTTTGTCCGTAAATTTGGTGCGCATGGTCTTGGATATTTTCAAATGAAAGAGGATGGTCTTAAAGGTCCACTGATTAAATTCTTTGAAGAGGCAGATATTAACCTTCTTATAGAAAGACTTGATATGCAAGTTGGGGATGTAGTCTTCTTCGGTGCAGGTGAGAAAAAAACAGTTTGGGATTATATGGGACGCTTTAGAAACTTCATTGCAGAACATGAAAAGATGAATCTCATTGATGAAAATACTTATGAATTTGTATGGGTTGTTGATTTTCCAATGTTTGAGGTAGAAGATGGTCATGTAAAAGCATTGCACCATCCATTTACACAACCAAAAGATACAGATAAAGATGATGTCGAAGAGATTGAATCAATCGCCTACGACATCGTACTCAATGGTACAGAACTTGGTGGTGGATCTATTCGTATTCACAAAGAAGAGGTACAAGAAGAGATCTTTAAACTTCTTGGAATTGCAGAAGAAGAGGCACAAGAAAAATTTGGCTTCTTACTTGATGCACTTAAATTTGGTGCTCCTCCGCATGGTGGTTTTGCAATCGGATTCGATAGATTGATGATGCTCATTTCAAAAAAATCAAGCATCCGTGATGTTATTGCATTTCCTAAAACGCAAAAAGCGGCATGTCTTCTCACAGATGCACCTTCAGCAGTGGACAATACGCAACTACGTGATCTACACATTCGATTGCGTGAACAACCAAAAGCGTAATATCATGGCAACAAAAAAACTTTTTCTTATTATCGGGGCTCCTGGCTCTGGTAAAACAACTGACGCTCAGCACATTGCACAAAATAACGAAAACATTTCTCACTACTCTACAGGCGATATGCTCCGAGCAGAAGTTGCCTCTGGCAGCGAACGTGGAAAAGAGATAGAAAAGTATATTTCAAAAGGTGAAATTGTTCCTATTGATATTGTTATTGAAACAATTACAACTGCCATAGCAAATGCAAAGACGGATGTCGTTATTATTGACGGTTACCCACGCAGTGTAGAACAAATGTATAAGCTTGATGAGTATTTACAAAAACATAATGATATAGAGCTTGTCTCTGTCATTGAAGTCTATGTCAGTGAAGAAACAGCAAGAGAAAGAGTTTTAGGTCGTGCACGTGGCGCAGATGACAATAATGAAGTTTTCAATAACCGCATGAGAGTCTATTTAGAACCACTCGACACCATTAAAGCGTTTTATACGCAAAAAAATCTCCTCAAAACAATTTCAGGAGAGGGAACAATCGAAGAGATTGTTGCCAAAATGCAAAATTACATAGAGTCTAAAATATAATTTTGCCTTGGCTACTATTTCTCTAATTGAGAAATAATAGCATTTTCTACATCTTGAATATCCGCAGTTCCATCCACTCTAATGTATTTTAAGTTACTGTTTTTAGCAGCTTGCTCTTTATAGTAACCTATAAGAGGCTCTGTCTGTTCATGATACACTTTAAGCCTGTCAAGCACAACATCTTCTTTATCATCATCACGCTGTACTAAATCTTCACCTGTAACATCATCTTTACCTGCTACTTTTGGTGGATTATAAACTATATGGTATGTTCTTCCACTTGCTAAATGCACACGGCGACCACTCATGCGTTTTACAATCTCTTCATCAGGAACATCAATCTCAATGACAGCATCTATTTCAATTCCTGCTTTTGTCACAGCATCTGCCTGTGGCAAAGTACGAGGAAAACCATCAAGGAGGTACCCATTTTTACAATCATCTTGAGCAATTCTGTCTTTTACTAAACCAATAATAATTTCATCAGTTACAAGTTTTCCTGCATCCATCGCCTCTTTTGCAAGTTTCCCCATCGCTGTACCTGCTTTAATCGCAGCTCTTAGCATATCTCCTGTAGAGATTTGAGGAATGTTGTATTTTTTTGTCAAAAATTGCGCCTGTGTACCTTTTCCAGCACCAGGAGCCCCAAGTAATATTATTTTCATTCTGT
>CAYRVR010000130.1:0-3902 GCA_964427835.1 uncultured Sulfurimonas sp.
AAGCAAACTGTTATCTCTATAGGAAACCCAAGTATTTAGAGTTTGCATTTGCATTTGGTTGAGCTGTTGAGCATCATCAATAAGAAATGTGATATGTTTATTTTGTAGATTGTCACAATTATTAATCATTTCAATAATTGGGAAAATTAATGTACCAAAAGAAAGAGCATTGATTTTAAGTTTTTCCGGATGAGTTAGAAGCAGTTCTTGCATCTCTTTAAATTTTTTTGTCAAGTATCGTCTCATTTGTGTTAAACAATTGTCGGCAGTACATTCTATATCAAAGAGAAAATTTAATTCATCTGCAATTTCTGTCATATCATTGTCTGTAAGTAAAGTAGTGCGATGACTCAATAGCGTATTTATAAGTTGTTTTGCAATAGAAAGCACTAAAAAATGTTCAGAAACTATAGCTTTTTCATAAGTACTTTCTAAAAGCATATATTCTTGTTTTCTAAAATAAGGTCTATTGCAGGGAACATAAATACCAATTATATCAGGAATTTTATTTTTTGCTTGCATTAGCTGAAGAGAAAGTGTATTGTACTTTAAAATCATACTTTTCCCTGATCCTCGCTGACCAATTACAAAAATATTCTTTTTGGAAAGGATTTTTTCATATTCATTAGATTTAATATAAAAGTTTAAGATTGATTTATCGTCAAGCTCATTGGCTCCTGCATATATAAAGGGATCATTCAGATTCATTTGTATCCTCACTTTCATAATGATGAGTTGTCTCTGGTAAAGACATTATTTCTCTAATACGATTTTCAGAAAGTGCTGGATCAGTGGTGCACTCAAGCATTGTGAGATTGTTTATTGTAAATACCACTTTTTCGAAAGGATCCTCAAGCTCTTCTTTGGCTAACTCAATTGTAATATTAAGAGCATTATATTGAGAGATTGTTTCGCTATATTGGCTACAATATATTCGCTCTTTGTTGGTTTTGTTGATTCTCCCAAATATAAATTTCAAAAAGTCTTCAAGTTCTTGACTTGTTTGAAAGTCTTCTAAGTATAAATGATAGTGTAAATTAATTTGATTTCTGTCTATATGTAAGGAGGTAACTTTTGAATAGGTATGATGTGATATGCTAACTGTATCAGTTATTAGACCATAATCTAAGCCAAAGGCATAGCATCTTTGCTCTCCTTCAGCACATTCATCTGCAAATCGGATAATAGAAGAAATTTCTCGACTGCTGATTGCCATATTGTTATAGGGAATTGTGGAATCCAGCTTTCCAATAGTGTCTCCTGACCCGCCATGAGCCTTGGCAATATTATTAGATATTCGTTTGATGTCAGCATTTGGAAAAGGCAACGCTTTAATAATTTTTTTAGCTGTATGTGTATGTCCAGCACGCCCAAAAATATTTCCTATATCATGTATTAGGGAAGCATGGGCTAAAAAGAAAATCTCCATTGTGTTGAATTTATCTAAACGCGATTCTATCATTTTAAAGATATTTCGCTGCACATCCTGAATATGCTTTTCTGAATGATCAGTAAGATTTGGTTCTGTTCTTGCAATATTTGGCAATACGTTATCGCAAAGGTATTGCTTTAGTGCTATATAGCCAGTCCATAAAGTATCCGTAGAAAGAATTTCAGTTTCATTCTCAAGTTTTTTCTGAGCCAATGCTTCAAGTTTTGTATTATCCCACATTAGCAACACTTAATTGTACTATTTTTTCAAAAATCACTTTAGACAGCAGAGGGGGAACAGCATTCCCTACTTGTTGCTGTTGAAAGCTCAAAGGTCCTTTGAAAATAAAATCATCAGGAAAACTTTGCAGTCTGGCAGCTTCTCTTAGAGAAAGCCCTCTGTGTTCATGAGGATGTATAAGCATGCTTTTTCTGTAGTTTGCGATGGTAACGGCAGGTTCGTCTTCTTTTAGACGCTTGTAGATGCCGCTGTGAGTATGCTTGGTACAGGAATAGGTTTTTAAAAGACCTCGTTTTTTTGCTGCTTCCCAGTTTTCTCCCTGCTTGATTGCCTCATACCTTTCTACAATATGTGGTCGGCTGTTGGTGACGTGGTTTTGCAGGGCTTTTTTTGATGCTCTTCTTATGAGCTTCACATAAGGCGGTATTTGTTTAATCCTTTTATAGGGAGCTTCTTCTACTTGGGCTCCGTTCTGCAATGATGGCAAATCTTTCAGTGCTTCACCTACAGTAACTCTTGGTTTCTTTTCCAAAGAATCAAAATCAAATTTGATACCGCCTTTTTCTGTGCGGTGACCAATAATAAAAAATCTATTTCTGTACTGTGGGACCCCAAAGTCAGCAGCATTAAGTACGGAAGAATTTGTTTCATACCCCAGTGACTTTAGCTCTTTTTCCACCTCTATTGCAAAGTGCCCTTTGTCAAAAGATTTAAAACCAACTACATTTTCAAAAACAAACCATTCTGGTTCTAAATCGTCTACAAAACGACAATATTCTCTGAACATCCAGTTGTTTGGATTATCTAAATTACGTGTCTTAGTATTTGCAACAGAGAAGCCTTGGCAGGGAGGTCCACCAAATAGTACAAACGGATGTTTTCCTGTTTCATTTAAAGGACGAACAAGTTTAATGTCTTTCGGAATTACTTTTGTTTGAGGATGATTAACTTCATATGTTTTTGCAGCATGCTCATTAAACTCAACAGCTAAAACAGGAGTTATACCAGCCATTACAGCTCCTATACTCATACCTCCTGCTCCGCTAAAAATATCAACAGCATCAAGCTTTTTCACTCTATAAACCTCCAACTTATATAGCAATTCTACAGTTTTTTAGCTGCAATTATCCTTAAAAGTATGCTATATGCCTATTTTAGTGTTAACTATTAGGGGAGGTGACATACTTATAAATTTTTACGAACTCCTTATTCATACTAAAATGACACCCAACAATCTCAGCAACACTTTGTTGGGTAACTTTCATATTTTTGCTTTTAAGATAATCTATAGCTCCTAAAACTTCAGATTCGCTGATTGTTCTGCCTACTGTATTTTGCATCGGGGTAATTTTATCAACTTGGATTGTATACCAATAAGGTACATTTTTAAAATCGTGTAAAAAATCTCGATGTGTAAAATTATTGTTTTTTGCAAATATTTTCAAGTTGTGTGGAAATTTTTGAAAAAGATTATATATAATAGCTGTCATATAAAAATTTTTGTAAATAGAACTTGACTTTTTAGAGTTATAGTTTTGCAATTTTTTACGTATATCAATAAACTCTTTTTGAAGAAGAAATGTATCTATATTGATATTCTTCTTGCTATTGATGAGATATTGCAAATGTGTAAATATCCGAAACAGAAATAAAGAATTGATTTTTCTATTTTCTACGATAAAGTACCCATTTTTTAGTCCATTTTCAAACCAAGTTATGGCATCCAGTCCATATTTTAAATTGCTAGCAAAATATTTCGGTTGTGTTTTTCTGATATCTCTTCCACAATCGTGACAATAAATTATTTCATTACTATAAGCCATTTTATTAAGCTTAATGGGGCTATAACACTGCCCACACCTATCAACGAGAAGAGTGTTGTGTTTTGGACAAGCATTGTAGAAATAATATCGCCACTCTTTACGAAAATATGGAACAGTATCTTCTGCCAAACATTTCGGACAGAACATAAGCCCATAGTGCGTGCGTTTGTCTATAAGTTTTCTGATTTGTTGTGGCGGATAAAGACAATTATTGCAGATAAATAGATAACCCTCCTCGCTTCTTAGAGACATCTTTTGGATTATTTGTATATTAAGTCCGCTTTTGAAAGACAGTTGCTTGAAAAGTTCCTGGTTGTATCTAAAATCTATATCAGTACGGGATATAGCACTACCTTCATGTTTTATGTATGATGAAATAAATATAGAGAGTGTTTGTCCATGAGCAA
>CAYRVR010000131.1:0-3857 GCA_964427835.1 uncultured Sulfurimonas sp.
TGCAAAACATTCACAACTCATAGAACTACTAAAAGATGGTTATACTCAAGCGAGTATAGCCAAATTGACTTCTAAATGTAATTACAATATAATTACACAAAGGAGTTAATTATGACAATGCTTACGAAGATAGGAAACTCTCAAGGTATCAGAATTCCAAAGCCATTAATCCAGCAGGCTCATCTTGAAAATGTTAACTTAGAACTAGAGGTCTTAGAAAATGGACTCTTAATAAAACCTGCTAATAGTACTAAACGCAGCTCTTGGAAAGAAAATATTGAAAAGGTGATCTCAAATAATAATGGGCTTGAAGATGAAGCGATTTTAGAAGACTTTCTTAATGATAATGATTTAGAAGCATACGAATGGTAAAAAATATAAAAAGATATGAGATTTACCTTGTTGCATTAAATCCTACTGTTGGCTCAGAAATTCAAAAAACAAGACCCTGCATAGTAATTTCACCTAATGAAATGAATGTACTTAAAACAGTCATTGTTGCACCGATGACATCAAAAGGATTTAATTTTATATTTCGACCGAAAATAAAATTTGAAAAAAAAGCCGGTTTAGTCCTGTTAGATCAAATTAGAGCAGTCGATAAAACAAGGCTTGTTAAAAAGCTTGGAGATGTTGATGATACGACATCAAAAGAAATTTCCAACATTCTTGTTACTATGTTTGAGTTTTAATACTCACTCTTCTTCTTTATCTGCCTCTTTCATAACTAAATCCCTATAATTTTCATCTTTTGGGACAAGTCCTGCTTCGTAGAGAAATTGACTTGGTGGAAAATTTTGTTTTTTTATCTTGTCATACTTTGCATAACTAAGGTAAAGAATATCTTTTGCACGAGTGACGGCCACATAAAAGAGGCGTCGCTCTTCATCGAGGCTTCCTCCTCGTTGCATCAGTTTTCTATTTGGAAAACGCCCATCCATCAAATCCACTACATAAACCTCTTTATACTCCAAACCCTTACTTGCATGAACGCTTAAAAGATTCACACCCTCTCCTTGCGTCAAATCAGAAGAACCTAAAATCATTGCGTTTAGAAATCTATCATGCTCTGCGTATGGTTTTGCAAGCTCTTGTAAAAGCACTACTTTTCTTGTAATTCGCGTAAGAGCTTCTGTCTTTTGCTTCTCATCTACTGAGCCATCTTTAAGTGTTGCCCTTTTGGTTGCAAGTACATCACTGATATATTTGTAAAGTTCAGATTCTGCAATTTTTCGTACAATGGTTCGTGGTTGTTTAATGCCCTTTAAATCACGAAAAAGCAGATAAAAATTATGTAAAAAAACAGCCGACTCTTTTGTTAATTTTGGATATTTCAATATGGCATTTTTCATAAATTTTGCTTCAAAACCAAGTTTTGCATACTTACCAACGGCTCCAAGTTCTAAAAAGTCATCAAAGAGGCCTAACTGGTGATTGAGTTTACGCTTTTCAAAAGGATTTTTAATACTCTCATCAGGAGCATACAGTCCATAAAACATACTGCCGTGCCCTAAAGTTTTAAGAGCAATGTAGAGCTCTTTTGCCATAGCACTCCCAATCCCTCGTGCAAATTCAAAAAGGTGAATAAAAGACATCATATCTGCTTCATTAACAAGCAAAGTGTACAAATCGAGTACGGCTTTTACCTCTTTTGCATCAAAAAAACTTGTTCCACCCCTGCGTTTACAAGGAATGTCAAGTTCACGAAGCCCTACTTCTATACCATCTGCTGAGGAGTTATTTCTAAAAATAACCGCTATCTCTTCTCGTGGTGTTTGTGTATCACGTATCATCGCCGCTATTGCGTGGTACTGATCAAAGAGTTCATCAAATGCGAGTAGTTTTGGAGGTTGTGCATCATAGATGCGGGTTACCTCAAGTTTTTTTGGATAAATTCTCTCATTATGTTCTATTACTTTATTTGCCAAAGACAAAATAGGTACAGATGAGCGGTAATTCTTTGTAAGAGTATGGACAATGGCATCGGGGTACTTCTTGGTAAAAGAGCCAATAATCCCAATATCTGCCCCATTAAAAGCATAAATACTCTGATCATAATCTCCAACGCAAAAGAGCGAAGGTGGATTCATAGCATCAACAAGAGTTCCTTGTAGTGCATTTGTATCTTGGTACTCATCAACAAGCACCTCTTTATAACCCAGTTCATCCTCTTTACAAAGTGCTCGAAAGTGTAAAAGCAGGTCATTAAAATTCAAAAAACCATACTCTTTTTTTAGCGCTTCAAACTCATCAACCACATCTGCATAAATCATTGCAAAAAGCTCATGCTCAGGATACTTCTCAACAACCCACGACTCAAAATCTTTTTCAAGTTCAGTATTTTGATAATAGGAATAGACATCATACAAATAGTTCCCACCCCACGCAGCAACATCTGCATCAATATGTCCAAAAGAGCGTTTTTCAAAAACTGAACGAAAAAGTGTTTTAAGTTCCCGTTGCTGTTTTAACACGACCCGCTTATCTTTTTTCTTCAGCCATCGATAACTCACTGCATGAAAAGTTCCTGCATCTATCTTTTTTGCCACACTCCCACCAAAATACTCCCCAACACGTGCCACCATCTCTGCTGCTGCCTTGTTGGTAAAGGTAAGCAGAAGTATCTCTTCTGGTTGTACACCATTTTTTAACAAATGGGCAATGCGTCCTACAATGGTAGAAGTCTTGCCAGTTCCAGCAGAGGCGATAATGAGATTTTTACTTGCTGTAGAAGTTGCTGCAGCATGTTGCTCTGCGTTTAGTCGTGAAAGTGGCAAATCAATTTCTCCTATAGCTCTTTTTTTAAGAGTGCGATTATACTTCTTTTATTATTAAAAATTCGCACTCTTTCTATGAAAAGAATCAGTTCGAATTATTTGTGCTATAATCATTTTATATCACAAATGGAGCATAATAGATATGAATATAGATGAAAAACAACTCAAAATGCTTTCTAATGAGGTCAAAAGTTCCATTGAAGCGTTACCCATTGTTACACCAACGCTCTACCGTTCTATTTTTGAAGAGTATGCAAAAAAAAATCATCTCGAACTTGAAGATGAAGAAAAACTGAGTGAAAATGTGGTTAGACAAGAGTGTTCCAAACTTACAACACTCCAAGAAAACACCTATGCCAATGCAAACAAACTTAGCGAAAGTACCGATCAAGCAATTAGTGCCATCCAAAATAAAGATGAAGTGACACTCCAAAGTATTTTAACAGAAACACAAAAGTTACGCTCAGAACTAGAAAGCCTAAGGGAGTCTCTTTATAAAGATGAACTTACTAATGCTCTTAATCGGAAATGGCTTCATGACAAATTTTTACTTGATCCAGAAAATAGTTTTAAATCAAATGGGACATTAGCCATTATTGATTTAAACTATTTTAAAGAGGTAAATGATACACATGGTCATATTATAGGCGATAAAGTCCTTATATTTATTACCAATGAGCTTAAAAAAATTGGCTTTCCGATTATACGCTATGGAGGTGATGAATTTCTTGTTCTCTTTAAAGAAAGCACTACACAATCACAAGCAAATGCCATACTCATAAAACTTCGTGAGACAATCCTTTCCAAAAAATTAAAAGCACACAACACCACTTTCACAGTAAGTTTTTCCTTTGGTACGACTGCGTTTAAAGAGGGTGATTTACTCACTAGAGTCGTTGATACTGCTGATAAAAATATGTACCATGATAAAACAGAGATAAAAAAAAGAGTAACGGGGATTTAGCTTTAAAGCAAATCCTCACCTACATTTAGATATAATCGCGAAATTTTAATAGAGAATTTTAAGGCGATACTATGTCACAAAACAGATACAATCCACAAGAAACAGAAGATAAATAC
>CAYRVR010000132.1:0-3804 GCA_964427835.1 uncultured Sulfurimonas sp.
GTGTTGCATTAACTGCCTTGTCCATCACCCAAATATCTGCTGTTGGATTTTCACTGACAAGGGCAAACCCTCGCGTCATAAATCCTGCAAAATAAGCCATGGCAAAGGTAACTAAAAATGCTGTAAAAGCAATGCCAATGAGGAGTCCAATATATTTGGTTTTATCCTCTAAAAGCATTTTTATAGCAACGCCAAACATATTATTTGTCCGTTTTTATAAAGACATCAAGTTGTTCCCCTACAAAAAGGGCAAAAGGTGCTTTTTTATCTATAGCATAGACAACATGCAATACGCGGGTATCAGTTTTTTCTGTACTGCTTCCTGTTAAGTCTCTTTTTGGTGTTACAAAGGGGATAGTGTAAAGATATTGCAATTTTACTCTAAGCTCAGGACGTCCACGAACATAAGCAATGGCGGGCATATCTTTTTGTAATCTTGCTATATCATACTCGTTGATACTTACATTGAGATTATGAGTATTGCTCCCAAGAATAAGTGAGTTTTTTGGATTATTTTTATCAAAATAACTACCAACAGTTAATTGAGAATGTAGAACAACCCCATCAATTGGAGCATAGATTTTATACTGCTCTTTTTTTGCCTGAAGGATTTTTATCTGTTTTTCTAAACTTTGCAGAGATGCTTTGGCTAGCTTGTATGCATCTTCTTTTGCCTTGAATTTTTCAGCAGTTACCATACCATTTGAGAGTTTTGAAAACTCTTTTACGAGTTTGAGTTGATCTTTTGTTGCTTGCAATTGCGCTAAAAGTACCTCTTTTTTTGCTTGTAAAAGGGCTATCTGTGTTTGCATATCACTATCATCGAGTGTAAAAAGGAGTTGCCCTTTATGCACTGTTTGAGCGTTTTTGATAAAAATTTCTTTGATAACACCCGAGACCAATGAGCCTATTGCAATGTTTTTACTGCTAGACTCCACAATTCCTGTTGCAGCGATAAAGGAGTTAAAAGGAAGATTTATTGTAGGGATCGTTTGTGTATCGCCATTTTCTACCTTATCATTTATATATACACCAACAAAGGCAAGTATAAATCCTATCACAGCAACAAGCGTAAAAATAGTAAACTTTTTCATTCTTTTCCTCTTTGTATATTTATAATTTTTCCATCTTCCATGGAGGCAATGGTATCGGCATATTTGTATATTCTATTATCATGGGTCACAAGGATTATGGTTGTTTGGTACTTGTGTTGCATAGTTTTTAACAGCTCCATCACAGTCTCTCCTGATTGATGATCCAAACTACTTGTCGGTTCATCGCAGATGATAAGCTTTGGCTGGTGGATGAGTGCTCTAGCGATAGCAACTCTTTGCTGCTCTCCACCGCTGAGATTTTTTGGTTTTGTGTCATATTTTGAAGCTAAGCCAACACTGTCTAAAAGTATTTTTGCTCTTTGTATAACGGTATTGCTCCTATCGCCTGCAATAGTAAGCGGAAGAGCTACATTTTCAAGCGCACTCAAAGCAGAGATAAGATTGAAAGATTGAAAAACAAACCCAATATTTTTTCGTCTAAAAAGTACAAGAGCATCATCATCCATAGTCTTGATATCTTCTCCTAAAACAGAGAGTTCACCACCATTACTATTTAAGAGTCCACTCACACAAGAAACAAAGGTTGTCTTGCCACATCCTGAAGGACCAACAAGCATTAAAAGCTCTTGTTTATATACATCAAGTGTCACACCTCTCAGAGCAAAAACTTCAGCTTCGCCTTGCCCAAAAGTCTTAATGAGATTTTTACATGAGAGCACTTTTTCACTCATAAATAGCTCCAGAACCAATACCATTAAGCAGTGTTGCACTGCGTGCTTTTTGTTGTTCTAGTGTAATTATCTGTTCTTGTATATGTAAATTTTGTGTAAGTACTTGTAAGTAGGTATTAAAATCAACATAGTGTTTTAAAAAAGCAGCTTTTACTGTTTTTTGACTCTCTTGGTAGTCATGAAGATTGGCACGTAAAATCTCTAGTTGTTGTTGGTCGCTTTTGTAGTTTTGTAGTAGTGCAATATATTTGTTTTCTCTTTGAATTTTCAAATCACTACTATGACTCTCTTGAGAAAGTGCTTTTGCTCTGAGTGCCTCTGCCTCTTTTTGATCTGCTTTGCTGAGGGGAATATGAAGTGCCAGCGTAAAACTATAGTTATCGCCGTAAGAAGTTGGATCACCGAGCTTTTGATAGCCTACACCAGCGCTAAGCTCTGGTAAATAGTTGTTCTGCAATACTTTTGATTGTGATATTATTTGCTCTGTCAAGGCTTTGTTTGCTTGAAGTTGTGGATTTTGCAAAAGAAACTGTTTTTTTGACGCTTTTATGGTTCTATCTAAATCGGGTATAGCTTGCTTAGGAGCATAGAGATGTAACTGCTTTTGCATTTTTACAATTTCATTCTTTTGTTGTACTATTTTTGTCTGGAGTTGCGTGAGGGTGTTTTTAAAACGCAGTAAATCTAATTTTGAGATAGCCCCATGTGTTTGGAGTATAAATAATTTATCGTAGAGCATTTTTTGTTCATTGTAAAGTTTTTTATTGAGTTGTAATTTCTGCTTTTGTGTATGATACAGAGAGATCATTGTGACTAAAGTAGAAAAAAGTTGCTCTTTTTTGTGTTGCAGTAAAAACTTTTTTTCTTTTATATCCGATGCAATGGTATCAACAAGATAACTTTTTTTATTAAAGATGTCAAAAGTATCACTGAGCGTTATATCGGAAGTGTTAAAACTACTAGGTAGTAATGTTGCTTTTGTATTTGCATAGGAAGCATCTAAGGAAAAATCAGCATACTGAGAATAAACCACTGCATCACGAGAGAGTGTTGCAGCGTGTTTATAGAGTGAAAAAGTTTTACTATATTGCAAATTTTTAACAGCACTTTTATAGAAGTGAAGCATATCTGCCTGAAGTGCTAATGATAATATGAGCATAAAAAAATGTTTTTTCAATTCAAAAATTCCATAATAAAGAAGTTTATTGAGATTATACTCTTATTTACTAAAAAAGTTATACAATTAAAACATACGGAGGAGATTGTCAATGAACAAATTATTAGCAGAAGAGATCTATTATTTGATGGTGCTTGGCAGGAAGTTTGAATATGCGGCAAAAGAGCACTATATGCAAGGCGATGTTTCTGGATTTTTACATCTTGACATTGGGCAAGAGGGCTTTAGTGTTGCAGCTATAAAAGCCTTTGATAAGGGAGATATTTTTGCTACTTATCGTGAGCATATCATGGCAATGGCACGAGGGATTGAACCCAAGGCTGTTATGGCAGAGCTTTTTGGCAAAGTTGATGGCGTGAGTGGAGGTAAGGGTGGTAGTATGCACCTTTTTGAGCCTTCGCGCTTCTTTTATGGTGGAGATGCCATTGTTGGTGGGCATATTCCAAATGCTGTGGGGTGTGCCTATGCTAGAAAACTTCAAGGAAGTGAAGATGGTGTGATGGTTGTCTTTGGTGATGGTGCTACCAATGGAGGTGCTTTTTTTGAGTCTTTAAACAATGCAGCAACCAATAAACTTCCACTTCTCTTTGTTTGTGAAAATAATGAGTATGCCATTGGTACAAACATCAAACGAGCAGCACCTTTTAAAGAACAGGCAAAAAAGGCGGAACCTTACATGATGACCTACAGTATTGATGGAATGAACCCTCACGCAGTCTATGATTGCGTGAGAGAAGCAAAAGAGCAGATAGAACAGGGGCATGGACCGATTTTTATAGAGGCTTTTACATGTAGATATGAGGGGCACACTGTAAGTGATTCCAATGCTTACCGCTCCACG
>CAYRVR010000133.1:0-3792 GCA_964427835.1 uncultured Sulfurimonas sp.
AATACTATGTTATTAAAAGTGTAACTCTGTAGGCGATAAATGCAAGTACATAAGCAACAACAGAGGTAAAGATAAACAAATACACGGCATATTTCCAACTCCCCGCCTCTCTAGCAAATACGGTTGTTGCTGCTAAACATGGTAAATAAATCATAATAACAACAATAAACGCAACAGCAGAAGCAAAAGGAATATGTTTACGAATATTCTCTGCAAGTGACTTAGATGTCTCATCAACAGAGCCCCCCATAGAGTAGAGCACTCCCAAAGTAGAAACAACGACCTCTTTTGCAGCAAGTCCTGCTTGAAGCGCCACATTCATTTTCCAATCAAATCCTAAAGGAGTAAAAAGAGGCTCTGTAAACTTTCCAATTCTTCCAAGGTAACTATCGCCTAGTTCCTCCTGGGCAAGTTTATTTTGGAGTGCCATTTTCTCTTGTGCACTGCTTGCTTTTTCTATTTTTACACTATAGGCTTTTTCCAACTCAAGATTATGCGGATAATTACTCAAAAACCATATAAGCATTGCTGCACCGGCAATAAATGTTCCTGCTTTTTTGAGATACATAATCGTCTGCGTAAGCACAGTATGCCATATCAGCTTAAATGATGGCAATCGGTACTTTGGCATCTCCATAACAAAAGGTTCATCTACACCCTTAAACGCAGTGAGCTTTAAAATTTTTGCAAAAATCAGACCAAGAATTGCCCCTGAAATGTAAATACCAAATAAAATGTTTCCAGCCATGCTCTGTGCAAAAAATGCCCCTGTAAAGAGTACATACACAGGAAGTCTTGCCCCACATGACATAAAACCAATAATAAAAAGCGTTAAGAGTCTATCCCTGTCATTTTTTAAAATTCTTGCACTCATATACGCAGGAATAGAGCATCCAAAACCTGTAACAAGAGGAATAAAACTCTGTCCATGTAAACCAAACTTATGGAAAAATCCATCAAGTAAAAAAGCAACACGGCTCATATAACCTGTCGTTTCCAAAAGTGCGATACCAATAAATAAAATAATAATATTTGGCGTAAAAAGCACTACCGCACCAACCCCGCCAATAATTCCATCAACAATCAAAGAGCGTACATCATCATTTGAAATTGTAGGTGCCACGACATCACCCAGCCATCCAAAAAAGCTATCAATCCAATCCATTGGAATATTCCCGAGCGTAAATGTTAATTGAAACAATCCCCACATAAAAAATAAAAATATAGGGATGCCAAATACCGGATGGATTAAGATAGCATCAATCTTTTCTGTTAAACTTCTATTTTTCACAACTTTTGTCTGCTTCACTACTTCTGCAACTATTCCTCTGTTAAACGCAGCATATTCCTCTGCAAACGCCTCTTTAATATCATCCGTATTGTGATGGAGTTCTATATGTTTTGAAGCTTCTATAAGGAGTGGTTGGAGTTCTGTCCATATTGGATTATCATGGAGTTTTTCATAGGTTTTTTTATTTTCTTTGAGCAGATTGATCGCTACATTTCTATAACTGTTTACCGGTTGATAATTATGATGTTTGAGGTAAGAGACAATTTTTTCTATCTCCTCTTCAACCGCTTCACTAAAAATGAGTTTTGGCTCATTTTTAGTGCTTTCAAACTTCGAAATAACCGCATTTACTAGATCTTCTATACCCGTTTTTGCAGCAGCAGAAACTTTTACACAAGGAATATTAAGAAGCTCACTCATATAGTCGGCATCAATTTCAATACCCTCTTTTTGTGCTTCATCACTCATATTTAATGCTATTACAAGTTTTTTACTCATAGTAAGAAGTTCTGAAGTAAGTTGGAGATTTTTTTCTAAATTTGTAGAATCCACAACATTAATAATAATGTCATACTCCTCAGCACACAAATAATCATGTGTTACTCTCTCTTCAATCGTATAGTCCGTAAAAGCATAGGTTCCAGGTAAATCCACAACTGTAAATTTGTACCCTTTATAATCAAAGAGCACCTCTGTTTTATCAACAGTGACACCAGAAAAATTCCCAACATGTAAATGCGCATTACTAATGGAATTAATAAGCATACTTTTGCCGACATTAGGCTGTCCTACAAGTGCTACTTTTATATGTTTTGAGGTAATTGGACACTCTTTGGGAGTTGTTTCTTGTTTCATATCTCTTCTACCTCTATTTGTTTGGCTTCTTGTGCACGCAAAGCAAGTTTCATTTTACCTACTTTGATCTCTACCGTCTTTTTTCCCGGAGCATGTTCTAAAAACTCCACTATTGCGTTTTTCATAACACCAAAAGAGATAAGTCTCTGTTTTAAGTCATGGGCTGCGTTTAGCTTTGTTACTTTGACCTGTTCACCTTTTTTACACTCTAATAATGTCTTCATATTACTCTCTTTTTTAAAAATTATAATTGAGCATTACCCGTAAATGGTTCCAGTCATGCTCTGTTTTTTGACTATTTGCTCTATCTTGCTGCATTGCATAGACGCAGTTAAGGAGAAATTTGTCATTGACATTATACTCCAAACTCACATCCTGTTCTACTATGTTTGCTTTTTGACCAACTGCATTTGTATCTCCCGTAGCATTTCCATACGCATACAAGAGTGAAAAGTTTGCAAACTCATACACCACCCCACCCACAATGAATTGTGTATTTCGGTCATTTGCTATATCATCAAGAATTAAAGTATCCATGCTTGTAAAAAGATTTCCACCGCCTAGGCCGCTAAAACTCATTGTCCCTGGCGTATTCCTTCCTTGGTTATAGGCAAGATTAAAACTCAGTCCATTCACAACATACTCAAGCATTCCACCATATATATCAGTTGCATAGCCACTATTATCGAGTTCTTTTTCATGAAGATATTGCACCATTGCGTGCAATGTCATGCTCTCATTGAATGGATACTCTATTCCTCCATCAACATAGAGAGCATCAAGCGCATCTGAAAACTTATATGCCCATAGATTATATTCCCAGATATCATGGTAGGAAACACCTGCAAAATCAACACCTTTACTCCCTGTTTTTTGCCATCCCACATCTAAATCAGCGTCAAATCCCTGCCAATTATTCACATGTCCGGCTAGCAATGCAGCACCTTTATAACTATAGCCTAAAGTATAGGCCTCATAACTATCTTGCACCATGCGAATATCATCATTATTGATTAAGGGAGTATCAAGTATCTGTCGTCCAGCACGAAGATTCATTGCATCGTATTTATAATTTATATAAGCTTCACCCACAGTAGTATAACTTCCTTTAGAAGAAGAAAGCTCTGCATTATGGTGTGCATTCGTGCCACTAAGAGCATTAATATCATTTGCACTAAACAAAGATACTGCTGCGTTTAGCCCATGAAACGCAGCGAGTTCATACTTCACTACACCGCCAACTGCAGTTGCATAATTATCCGCTGTTGTTGGCTCTTTTTCATTGTAATCTGCATAGATAAGACGGATATTACCCGAAACTTTTGCATCATCAAACATATGTTTAAGACTTTCAACAACAGAGACGCTCTTTTGTTTCTCCTGTGCTATTGTATTTATTGATTTTCGCACAGAGTGTAGGCGTTCTCGTTTTGTATCTCCATCATGCGCCATTAATAGTGTTGTAACACTTAGTGTCATTGTGACTAAAAAAATATTTTTCACTTTTTCGTTCCCATTTTCTTTTAATTTTGCAAATGATATACATTATCAACTTATAAACTCCTTAACAATAATGATAATATTTATCATTATTATAATTAGACTATTTTTTTGATTTTGCTATAATTGCACTAATTTATATAAGG
>CAYRVR010000134.1:0-3731 GCA_964427835.1 uncultured Sulfurimonas sp.
TGTCTTATTACAGAGACTAATTTACTTGGTTTACCATCTTTATCTAAAGCATACGCATGGATAGTAATCGGAATAATTGTATCTTTTCTTTTGTTATCTACAAGTTCATCATAGGTAACAAGAGTAACAATTTTTTTCTTTTTCACATCAGGAATAACTCTAAATGGTTTTGATGGTTTTGCAATTTTAATTTTCCCTTCCATACCTTTTGGAGGAATAACTTCAAAGTAAAACTTCATTGGCTCTCTCTCAGTATTTTGCAATAAGAAAATATAAGAGTTCTCTACCTTAAACTTATGATCTGGTAAATGTTTTACAGCATAGAGGCGTGTCTCTTTGTTGATATTTAAAAGCATATGCTCTTTTGTAGTACTCATATAACCAAGAGCAAACATAATTGCTACAAGTAGTACCATATAAGCAATAATTTTGGGACGGAAATATTTTGTTTTTCCTTTTCGCTCAACAATTTCATATTCACTTGACCATGTTACAAGAGATGGCTTACCGAGTTTACCCATAACTGTAGTACATGCATCCACACACTCTAAACAGTTAATACATTCAAGCTGTAAACCTTGTCGGATATCAATGTGTGTAGGACAGACGGTTACACACTTCTCACACGTTGTACACTCGGCATCAGGGTCAATCGCTTTAAGATCTTTTTGTTTTTCAACAACCTTATGATACTCTTGTCCATCATTTTCATAAATTTTTCCACCTCGATGTTCATCATATAGCGCCATAACTGTATGTTCATCATATAAAACAGACTGTACACGAGAATATGGACACACATAAATACAGAAGTTTTCTTTTAGGATTACAATATCATAAATTAAAAACGCTGCAACACCAAGAACAAAACCGATCATTGTCATGTGTTCACTTGGATTAGAAAGGTATTTAAAAAATGTCTCTGGCGGAACAAAATACCACATAAAGTCTGCACCAGCAATCAATGCAAGTACAGACCAAATAAGCACTGCTATCGCTTTTTTGACTTTGTTTTCAGGCTTACTCATATCTGGATCTTGCTGTTTATTGCCAATACGTTTACGTAAGTGAAGTAGCTTTGTCTCAATTAAATCACGGTAAATGACACGAAAAACTGTTTGAGGACAGACCCATCCACAAAATACACGTCCACCCATAACCGTCATTCCAAAAATTCCAATAAATAAAAGCATCAAAATAAATGGCATGAGATACATCTCTTGCATATCAAACTGAACAAATGCCAAATCAAGTTTCATCTTGTCAAAACTCAACAGGAAAAAGTGGTTCCCATTTATTTTAATCCACGGTAAAATTAAAGCAACAACTGTTGCCATAGCATAAACGTAATAACGCTTTATTCTCCAAGGTTTGGGAATTTCTATCCCTTTTTTCTCTTTACTCATTTTTTCTCCTTCTATTCTTGTGGACAGATGATAGTATTTATCACTTTCTCTTCTGCATTATCTGTATTTGCTGGAACTAACGACCCTGATGCAATTTGTCGTAACTCTCTTGACTCAATATAATCTTTTAGTGAACTTCTACTTACATTTAAAAGGCGTGCCATTTCACTTACACTTTTACCTTCTTTGATATAACTCAGTAATTCACCTATATAGACATCAAACTTAGAGCTTGATTTACTTCCCTTTGGCCGACCAATGACACGCTTTGCATTCTCTTGCAGTTTTTGACGTAATTGATCCATCAACCCAAGTATAAGCATTGCACTACTCTGTTGAGACATGATAACAGAATGTTTTATAAAATGGACTTTATATTCATTTTTCATCAAACAACTTACCATCTGTACCAGATCTTCCATATTTGTGCTTAACACCCATACATCATATACTAACAACACACCTTTTGCATGTGATTGGAAATATTTTGTCACTTCACTGCGTTCATCTAAACGTTTATTTTGTGAGGTATGATCTAAAAATTCTTTATCTATAGTGATATTGTTTGCAATTGCATAAGAGTTTACATGCTGTAACTGTTCATGTACCGCGAGAAAGTTTTTATCTGGACGGATGTATGCTATAACCATTGGCGACAAAACCTCTCTTTTTCTAAATTTCATCGTCATTATAGCGACTTATGACGATTAAAGTCAATTAATTAAAGCTTTAATTCGTCATAATTCAAAATTTATACTACCAGCCTATTCCAAGACCTACTACATATCTTCTATCTTCAAGTTGCCCTAGAGTAGAACCTAACTGTTCTTGATAGGTTGCGATTTGTAGTTTTATAACTGTAAGTTGCATATCAATACCCGCAGTATATGCACCTTTATAGAGTCCTGCATTAAGTGTTGCCATAAACCACATGTTATCAAGCAATCCTAAGCTCGCTCCTAAACGCAAGTGGTTCATTGCATCATAGCCAATATCAGCATTATCATACTGATCCTGTGCACGATATGGTTTATAGTTACGGATTCTTGCCTGTTGGGAATTAAATACATCTGTATAATCAACAGAGAACTTCAAGCTGTTTGACCATGAAATCTCAGGTGATACAGAAGCACCAAGATTAACACTTACCGGTTGTCCACCATACGCATCAAAATCCAATGTTCCAATGTTCATTACACTTACACCAACAGCAGGATTCCACGCTTTGTTATTAAATTCATAGAGTGCCCCTACATCCATTCCAAATCCAGAATTATCCACTTCATAGTTATCTTGAAGATACTGAGGAATATCATCTTTATGCTCCGTTACTTCCCCTAAATCCAATCCTGCTTCATAAGATTTTTGAGTAATATACTTTAAAGTCACCCCTACAGTTACAGCACCATCGAGCATACCATTTAAAAATGGAGTTGATAAACCACTGTATTTTGTAGCACTTGCCAAAAACAGCCCTCCATAGGCTCTACTATGCGTTTCTAAAACACCATTTGCCCCACTGTTTGCATGTGGAATAAAATTCAAATCAGCCGCACCAAGTAGTCCAAAAGAGTATGCTATATCATTTTGTGCATGGTAAGAAAAAGAGGTATAGTTTGAAATAGTTGCGTTAAAGGCATCCCCTGAATATTTCTTAATTGTATCAATAACCTCACTATCTTGAGAATTACTTAAATCATCCATAAAAGGCTTAATTCGCTCAGAACCTGCCACGCTCACACCAAGCAGTTCTGCCTCAATCCCATGGCTCTTTTTAATTTTAATCAAACCCGCAGGATTTGAAAAAATCGAGGTAGAGTAGCCACCTACTGCAGTATTTGCTCCCCCCATACTCATAATACGAGGATCTTTATATAAAAACTCTTGTGTTGACATATCTGCATAGACTAAAGTACTCAGTGCAATAAATGATAATGGTAATAATTTTCTCATACTTTTTCCCTTTTTTACTGTTGTAGATAATCTATTATATTTTGAATCGTTACATTTCCATCACGACTTCCGGTAATTGCTTCTTTAAAATCCGCAATGCTATTTGTAATATCTGCATCGCCAGAGACTGCTGCAATAGTATCAGAACCACCATTTAAAGTATTTACAAGTAAATCAGCAACACTTAAAGTGCTATTAGCATCTAACATAACAGGACATGCATAACAGCTACTAGCAGCAGTAAGATTAGTATTTATAGATCCATCATCATTTTCAATGCCTTCACAAGCAGTTCTATTCCCATCACTATCACAGTATCCGTCTGTAATTACAGTCGTGTTATTTGCATCTCGTACACTACTTTTTGCAAGT
>CAYRVR010000135.1:0-3705 GCA_964427835.1 uncultured Sulfurimonas sp.
AGTTTGTACCATAGATTTTATGATATCTGTAGCACGTTCAAGGTCATTACCTGCACCCGTAGAAATCTCTTTAATGAACACTTGTTCAGCAGCACGCCCACCAAGAAGAACATCTACTTCTGCCCACAATTCATGCTTTTGCATCATAAATTTATCTTCTTCTGGTTTATTGAGCGTGTAACCTAATGCGGCAAGTCCACGAGGAACAATAGAAACCTTGGAAACTTTTTTTGCACCCTCTGTTGTTTCAGCAAGGAGCGCATGTCCACTCTCGTGATAACTAACAATTTTCTTCTCTTTTGGATTAATTCTTCTTGATTTTTTTGCAAGCCCAGCAAGAGCGCGCTCTACTGCTTCAAACATATCTTGTTGTTTTACTGTCTTTTGGCTTTTTCTTCCTGCTAAAAGAGCAGCTTCATTAACAATATTTGCCAAATCTGCACCTGCAAGACCTGCAGTAAGACGTGCAACCTCTTCAAGATCAACATCATTATCTATTTTAACATTTTTAACATGCACTTTTAAAATCTTCACACGTCCTTCAAAGTCAGGTTTATCAACAAGAACCTGTCTGCCAAAACGACCAGGACGCAAAAGTGCCTGGTCAAGAATTTCTGGTCTGTTGGTTGCTGCTAAAATAATAACAGGCGTATCTGTACCAAAACCATCCATCTCAGCTAAAAGTTGGTTGAGTGTCTGTTCACGTTCATCATTTCCACCCATAACACCACCAGCTGCACGACTCTTACCAATAGCATCAATTTCATCTATAAATATAATAGAAGGAGCATCTTTTTTCGCCTGCTCAAACAAGTCACGAACACGTGCAGCACCAACACCCACAAACATCTCAATAAAACTTGAACCACTCACAGAAAAAAATGGTACTTCGGCTTCACCCGCAACTGCTTTTGCAAGAAGTGTTTTACCAGTACCAGGACTTCCCACAAGAAGTACACCTTTTGGAATTTTCGCACCGATTTCAACATAACGCCCAGGATATTTTAAAAAGTCAACAATCTCCTGTACTTCTTCTTTTGCCTCTTCTACACCGGCAACATCATCAAATTTTGTTTTTGGTTTTTCTGAACTAATAAGTTTTTTAGAATTTCCCATTCCAAGCAAACCACCACCCATACTTTTTTGCATACGTCCCGCAAAAAACATCCAAATACCAATAATAAGTAAAAACGGAAAGAGCCAACCAAACATCTCTGTAAACCAATTTGTTTCTGAGAAACCTGTATAGTCAATCCCCTCTTTATCTAAGAGTTTTACAAGTTCATTATCACCTTTGATAACTCGTGTTGTATAGACCTTTGTTCCATCTGTTGATACCGCTCGAATTAAAGTTTGTCCAATCTCAACTTTTTTGAGCGCTTTTTCTTTTACAAGTTTTTTTAATTCAGAATAGCTAACTGGTTGTACTCTAGCAGTTGGACTCATTTGTGCATTTATGCTACTTTCCGCACCATCACCTACCATTACTTTAAACAGTAAAATAACTACAACTGAAAAAATTGCAAAGGTAATCAGGGGATTCTGATTAAAAAAATTATTATTATCGTTACCGTTTTTATTCTCTTGATTTGCCATAAATCTCTCTTTATTTTCTTTTTAAAACGAAAGTAATCCACTCATCTTGAGGGATTTTTTCTATTATTTCACAATCTTTATAGTATGCTAAGACTTTCTCTTCATACTTATCAAGTATGCCAGATAAAATCAAAATAGCACCATCATCTAAAGCATTTTTTAAATCATTTGCAAGAAATGTTAAAACATCAGCGACTATATTTGCCACTACAACATTGTATTTTGCATCACGAAGCGTACAAGAACCCTCCCACAAAGAGTGAAATTCTAAGCCATTAAGCGCTGCGTTTACTTTTGCATTTTCTACTGAAATAGGATCAGTATCACAGGCATCAACCACTGCACCAAGTTTCATTGCCCCAATACCTAAAATACCACTGCCACAGCCTACATCTAAAACTCTCTCGCCCTCTTTCACATACTTAGAAATAGCAAGAAGTGAAGATGCTGTTGTAGGATGATGTCCTGTTCCAAAAGCTAAAGCAGGGTCAATAACAATGTTTATAAGTTCCTCATTCGGCTCACTCCACGTCGGATGGATATAGAATTTACCAATTTCTAGAGGTTCAATACTCTCTTTGTATTTTGCCACCCAGTCACTGTTTTGTAATTTTGTTTGTTCAAACTCAATTTCGATGGTTGTACCAAGGGCCTTTTGTAGCGCTTCGGTAAACTGCTCCAATCCCCAGACAATAGTGTCTAGTTCATCTTCACTTCTGATTATAAAACCATCTTCAGTCTCTTCAAAACCAACAGGAAGCGTATCTGCTAAAAAATCACTATAGAGAGCGTGGTGGGAGGAGACTTTAACACGGAGTTCGAAATAATGCTCTTGCATTAGTCCGAAACACCCATTACAGCACCCAGTTTTTCTTTGAGTACTTGAGGAGTAAAAGGTTTAACGATATAGTTATTTACACCAGCTTTAAGCGCTGTAATAACCTCCGCTTTTCCACCTTCAGTTGTTACCATAATAATTGGAGTATCTTTAAAACGTTCATCAGCACGTACTTTTTTTACTAACTCCAAACCATTCATTTCAGGCATATTCCAGTCAGTAATGAGCATATCGATGTCTGGGTTAGCATCCATTTGAGCCCAACCTTCAACACCATCAGCCCCTTCTAACACATCTTTATAACCAAGACGTGCCAAAGTATTTTTAATTATACGACGCATTGTAGAACTATCATCAACAACAAGTAATTTCAATTGAAATCCTTTTTATAAAATTTGCAAATTTATTTATAAAATAATATCTAAATTTTGTTTGTTTTACTATTAATTTATCAGTTTAAACATTTTTGCAAGGTCTAAAGTTCCCTCATAATACGCTTTACCAATAATCACACCATCAATTTCACCTGTCTTTACAAGTGCTTCTATATCACTTTCATCTTTTACACCACCGCTTGCAATAGTAGCAACGCCACTTGCACGGGCAATATCAAGAGTAAAATCAACATTCACACCAGAGAGTGTTCCATCACGCCCAACATCCGTACAAATAATAGCCTCCACTCCTGCGTTTGCAAATTCACGAGCCAAATCAGTTGCCTTCATTTGGCTTACTTCTCCCCAACCTTCAACGGCCACATACCCATCAATAGCATCTATTCCCACTGCTATTGGGTACTTTGCAGCCATATCTTTTACAAATTGTGGATCTTTTACAGCAATAGAGCCTAAAATAATTCTATCTATTCCAATTGCAAGCATTTTTTGTATAGTTTCTTCATCGCGAATACCACCACCTAGTTCAAGCTTTACATTACAATTTGCACGTATTTTTGTAATCTGCTCTACATTTTTGGGTTCTCCTGCAAAAGCACCGTTTAAATCAACCAAGTGTACCCACTCAGCTCCCATATCTTCAAATGTTTTCACCAACTGCCAAGGCTCATCCGAGTATATTTTCGCACTCTCCATAAGCCCTTTTGTAAGGCGAACTGCTTTTCCATCTTTTAAATCTATTGCCGGGTATAATGTCACTTTGTTTCCTTTTGTTTTATTAAAATTATCTTCTCATTCTATTAAATATTGCTTTCATCATTCCTATGAGATACAACCAAAGCACTAAACTACTTATTATATTAATTGCATAATCAA
>CAYRVR010000136.1:0-3535 GCA_964427835.1 uncultured Sulfurimonas sp.
CGGGTCGTAGTTTGACAGAATGCTTCGGATGATAGAGCTGAGCATTATTGCGTTTTGTAGCTGGGTTGTTCTAGTTTGCATCATAGCTCCTTATCTGTACCGAAACCGAAGCATAGCTTTGTCAAGTGCCAGTGCGACAGTATCGTCAAAGTAGTCCATATCGTAGAGTTTTAAAAGCACAGTGAGATAATCTTCATATGTTTTTATTTTCTGCTGATCACTCTCTTTTTGTCCTTTATGTTCTAGCCGGTATTTGTACTTATAAATATTTGCCTTGCAAAAACCTATCATCTCTGTGACTGTCAGCTCTTTTTCAAGCTCCTCAATGGCACTTGTTTTTCCTGTGTCGTAGTGAGATGATGCTTTGTTTATGAGTGGGTGTAATTTAACTAGCATTTTTCATCCAAACGGCGCGACCGCCTTTTTCAAGTATCTTGCAACAGAGCCTTTTTGCGTCCTCTTTATTGTCAAAGTATGTGTTAACCCACTGTCCGTTGTAGCGCTCTTTACATACATAAGAGTTTGGTGTGTTCATATTTTCCTCCTCATTTTAGTAGCCTAAAAAGCTTGAGTATTTTCTCTTTTTGTTTGTCTGTCATTGGCTCATCGAGGAGCTCATACACAAGCTCTTTTGCTTTTCTTGTTATGCCTTTTGCTTCTTTGAGTAGTTCTTTGATGCAAGGCTTGCTCATTTTCTCTTCCTGGTGTAAAAATCTCTGATAGTGTAGTCTTCCCTTATGAAGTAATCACTCTCTTTCTCACGCAAGAACCATCTGGCAAGGACAACCATAAAAGCAGCGCATGCCAAAATCCATACGACTATTACAGTTGTCCCTTCCATTTTTTATCCTTTTTGTGCTATAATTTTTTTGTCTATTTAAAATAACCGTTCGGCCAGATGTTCCAGCATCTGTTCGAATCTCTCAAAACCGCTTTTAATCCGTTTTGCCATTTCGTCCACCTCCTTTTTTTAAACTTCTGTACAACACATAGCAGGAGAATCTATGCGGGAAAGCTCACTATGTGCTGCATCGAGGTTTATGATATACTTTTGTAAATATTAAGGAGTTGATGTGTTACTTGCAAAAACACCACGAACTGGAGAGACCAAGTTTGTATGGGGTTGTGATATATGTCACAAACCCATACTATCAGCACATGATGCTAATGTTCTTTTTGATATGGAAAATGCACTTGAAACAGACTCGCCTGTAATCATTGTGCATAAAAAGTCATGTATGGACAAAGCTTTACAACATAAACAATTATTTAGCAAAGATTTTACGGAGTTTCTTGAAAGCTTTCTTCCCTAATTTATCTTGAAGCATAAGCTTTAAGTCATAAATCTCTTCATCGAGTAGGTACTCTGAACTATTAGCTACATATTTCAAATTTTCTACACTTGGAAGTAGCTTGTTCATGATGCCGTAGTCATCTTTTTGCTTTACTTCATTATATATAAAGCGTTTTATGCCATCTGCATGTTGCGGGTGTGTTTTTCGCCATTTGTTATACTCTTTTTGTCTCTCTTTTCTCTGTTTTTTTGGACTCATGATATTTTCCTTTTTTTTAAACTTCTGTGCAACACATAGCAGGAGAATCTATGCGGGAAAGCTCACTATGTGTTGTATCGAGGTTTATATCCACGGTGAAACCTTTGTGTTATAATTGAGGCGCAAAACAAAAAAAACCACACAAAGGCTTCATAATGAACATAGAAATTAACTACACAAACCATGGAATTGCAAAACTTCCTCATACAGACACTATTGACTATCTACCAAGAATAGGTGAAATCATAGTGAATGATTCGCTTGCAGACAGCAGTTGTACTGGAAGGTTTCTCATAAATGATATTTTCCACATCAAAACAAATCAAGGTTTTAAATGCGTTGTTGAGTGTATAGAAATATCCGATGAAGATGACATAAGACTAAGACTTCAGGAGTCTGGAAGACTATAGATTTTTCTAAGTATTTCTTGTTGGAGTGCTTCTAATTGCGCTCTAACAGCATCTATCTTTTCATCAATAATATCAATTTCATTTTTATCAAAACCTGCTCGTCCCATTGGTGAGAGTGATACTCTTAATGCATTGTTTGCATCTTGAATGTTGTCTACTGTGTAAACAAGAGCTTTTATCTTTTTATCTTTCGAATAAGTAGCCATATTTTTCCTTTTCAACTTCTGTGCAACACATAGCAGGAGAATCTATGCGGGAAAGCTCACTATGTGCTGCATCGAGGTTTAAAAATAAGCGAACTGCCTTTCCCAGCTCTACACGATGCCTTTAAATCGCATAGTTTTTTCACTACTATTTTGTTTGACCTATGTTTGCGGATAGGTTTACATGTAAAGGTACATCAAACAAGGCCACTTTCTAAGAGTGGTTTCTTGTTTGGATATGAAAATATTAGCAATTTGCGAATTAAACTAAGCTTAAATAGTTAGCAATTTGCTAATTTTATGCAGTTATAATATTTTTAAACGAAAACGAAAAGGTTTTATATGGATTTTGTAAGTGCTTCTTTGGTTGGTGGTGTTTTGTATGATGTAGTGAAGTCAAATGGTGTTGTACTCAAAGATATGCTCAAAGAGAAGGTAAAAGAGTCTCTTTTTAGTGAAGATGAACTTAAGACTCTACAAGATGTAGCAACAACTCTCATAGACAAAAACCCATCATACACAAAAGATGAGTTCATATCTGCTGTGCAGAATAACCAAAACTTTCAAGATATACTCCAGCAACAAAATATACATGTAGAGAAAAATGATGGTATGGTCATAGGAAATAACTCGGGGACGATAAACTTCAATGCCAAGTAGTACAAATATAAGCACTAACACTAACAATGGTATAGTCGTAGGTAGTAATGAGAATGGAACTATAAATATGCTTACACAAAGAGAGAGCATACTAAGAAAGCTCATAGACTACATCTATACAAAGATAGAAGATGAAGCAAAAGAGAACCTCTCAAAGTACGATACACAAGAGTACACCATTGAAAAGAAAATATCGCATAACTGCCTAGATGAAGAGTGGGAAGAGACTATCTATGAACTTGCCTCATATGACAATGCAATCAATAGTGCCTTAGATGATGCAAATGATGAACAGATAGCAAAAAAATCTGCTTTCTTAAAAAGTATGCAAACATACTACAAAAAAGCACTTAAGGAACTCTCTATAAAAAAAGATGATACAGAGTCCATCTGTGCAAAGAGTACAGAGATTTTAGAGTGTGTAACATCCTACTACACAACTCTCATAAAAGAAAACAATCACGATACTAAAGAGTTTTATGATGAAGATTGTGTTAAAATACTCGTAGCGTTTGGCTTTGCAGAGTGCAAAGTCTTAAAAAAACCTACGGAGTAGATGTATGGTCCTACAGAGCAATGAGACACCTGTAAACTCTTTGTATTTTTTAGGGTACAGGCTTATCAGATGGATACAAAGAACACAGAAAGAGACTCTTTTTGACATAGATGAACTGTATGATTCTTTTAACAATGTTCTTGAAAAAAAGAT
>CAYRVR010000137.1:0-3488 GCA_964427835.1 uncultured Sulfurimonas sp.
TAAGTGTAGAAGCATTAATATCACCTCTAAAACCAACTGTAATTGGAGAAGTTGTTGAAAAACCATCAAGGGTATCAAGTGCGGCTTTTACTGCAGCATCTGATGCTGATGGGTCATAAGGGATATTAAGTGTCTTATCTGAAGAACCAGCAAATAGAATGTTGTTTGGATAGGGAATATTTCCTTGAACTGAATCAAAAATAATATAAGCTCCCGCCTTTGGTTGTTCGACTTTTACCTCCGTTGAGGTACTATTGTTACAGCCGCTTAGAATAAACATGAAGCTTATAAGCAGAGAAAAAAGCATTGTTTTCATTGAGTTGACTCCTTTTTTATTGCTTTACATTATAATCACTTTGTAAATATAATTCTCTTAAATAGTTATTTTTTCCTAAAAAATTATAAAATTAGTGTAAATTATAAAATTTTTTTGCGATAATTCGGTATTATTTGCGATAATATTCTTTTATAAAGGGGGAAATATGAAAAAAATTATATTGTTACCATTGGTATTTTCATGTGCCGTATATGCTGGTGGGTATAAAATTCCTGAAACATCGCTTAATGCGATTGGCTTGTCTGCTGCGACTGTTGCACATTCACATGGTGCTGACAGTGCCTATTATAATCCTGCAAATATGGCATTTATGAAAAATGAACAGAGTGTAGAAGCGGATATGATTTACATCGGTTTAGATCCTGTGCGTTATAAATCAAATGATGGTACAGTAGATATTAACGCAGAACGTGAAAGTTTTATTTTACCCTCATTTAATTATGTATCTCATAAGTTAGGAAATGCTCGTGTTGGATTGAGTGTAGTTGTTCCGGGTGGTCTTTCAAAACGTTGGAATGACTCTCCTGCAAAAGAAAAGGCCAAAGAGTTTACATTAGAAGTCGTTGAAATCAATCCTTCCGTAGCATTTAGTGTTACTTCAAAATTTGCAGTTGCGTTTGGATTGCGTTTAGTGAATACTACTGGTATTGTAAAGAGTAATGCTGCTGTTTCACGTGACATGACAGGATCTACTACAAATGTTGGATACAATATAGCTTTAGCATACAAACCTACAAAAGCCTTGGAAATTGGACTTACTTACAGATCAAATGTAAACTTGACGGTAAATGGATCAGCAAAACTTTATGATCCTGTGGGGCTTGCATATGATGGAGGAGCAAGTGTAGCTGTTCCTTTACCTGCAACGCTAAACGCAGCTCTAGCATATACTTTTACTTCAAATACAACGGTAGAATTTGTCTATGAACGTGTGAATTGGTCTGCATATAAAACACTTGATTTTAATTATGCTGGAAATGTAGGTGCCTTGCAACCCTATTTTGATGATCCGATTGTGAAAGATTGGAAAGATATCAGTGCTTATCGTCTAGGTATTACACAACAAATGCAAAAATATACATTTTTAGCTGGTGCTGTTGTTGATGAGTCTCCTGTACCAAATAAAAGTTTGAGTTTTGAACTTCCTGACTCAAATTCAATTTCTGTCTCAGGAGGTGTTCGCTATCAATATAGTAAAAAGATAAATGTTGGTATGAGTGCACTTTACTCCATGCGAGATTCAAGAAATGTTATAAATAATGATGTCAATGGAGAGTTTTCTAACTCTAATGTTCTTATACTCTCTGCTGGCGTAGCATATAAATTTTAAGGAAATCATTGAAGACTTTAGTTAATTTTTTACAAACACAAGAAGTTGAAAAATCAGATATTTTTCAACAGTTAAAATGTGGGAAAAATGAGGCGTTGATGTTGCGCTATGTCGCGCATCGATATATGAAAGGGCAAGACGATGTTCTTGTTCTTGATCTGCTGCAAGATATGTACAAGAGTGAGAATTACGAACATTTAAAACATCTGCGAGAGTTGAAAAACTTGCTTGAACTTGGTTGGTTGCACCAGCAGAGTTTTACCCCTGTGAAAATTTCAGAAGTAACACCTTTGGAACTTTTAAATACCGCAGTAGGGCCTACTCCCGCATTTTTAAAATTGCTTCAGGATGGGACACTTGATTTAGATTTACCCGATATCAAACCCTATGCAGACCATCTTGAGTATTTACAAGACCAGTTTTTCCGTATAGAGCTGTATCAAAAAATGAGTGTTATCCGTCAAAATGTGCATGAACATTCACTTGGCATTGACAGACTGCAAAATAAACTCCAACTTCTTGAAAAACGTATTGAAGAGCGTGTCAAACAGACATCGGAGAGTTTAGTTTTAGACAAGTTTTTTAAACAAAAAAAGATGAGTAACTATGAGCAGGTCATTTTCATTGCTCTTTTACGTGAAGAGTATGGATCAACCGACACCTCCTTGCGCGAGATGAATACACTTATTGAATTGATATCTTTAGATGAGTATGAGCGTATTAAGAACCGCTCATTGCTTGAAGAGGGTTCAAACCTTCTCAGTAATGGGATTATTGATTATGAAGAGATGCTGAATCCTTTTGGGGGAATAAGCCGTTCTTTTTATATTGTAGATGATATTTTACAGAGTATCATCCATCCGCAAAAGACAAAAAAAGTAACACGTTTGAAACTAGGTGCATTAGTGGCTGAGCAAGATATTTTTGAACTTGTTGAGAGCGAGACATCTTTAGATGATGTTGTTTTGAATGCAAAAACAAAAGAGACACTCGAAAATCTGATGAAACAGGTTGATAAAGATGTTGTCTCACGTCTTGTAAAGTGGGGCATTAAAGATAAAAAGAGTGGTATAGATGCGCGCATTATATTTTATGGTGCAGCAGGAACGGGAAAAACTATGACAGCGTACTCCCTCGCAAAATCACTTAAACGTCAGATACTTGCGTTTGACTGTTCTAAAATTCTTTCTATGTATGTAGGTGAGAGTGAAAAGAATGTACGTAAAATTTTCGATACCTTTTATGACTTAAGTACGAAAACAAAGACAGATCCAATTCTACTGCTCAATGAGGCTGACCAGTTTTTAGGTTCTCGTAGTAGTGGAAACGTAACAGGTTCTGATCAGATGCATAATCAAATGCAAAATATTTTTCTTGAGCAAATAGAAAATTTCAAGGGGATGTTAATAGCCACGACAAATCTTCTTGAAAATATTGACCAGGCCTTTTCACGAAGATTTAACTATAAAATAGAGTTTAAAAAACCAGATAAAGAGCAACGTATAGAATTATGGAAAAAGATGCTTCCTAAAGATGCTCCGTATGAAGAAAATTTTACTATTGAAAAACTCGCAGAGTATTCTCTTACAGGGGGACAGATAAATCTCATTATAAAAAATACAGCTTATAAAGTTGCTGTAAGGGAAGAACCAATCTTTACGCTTA
This sequence comes from uncultured Sulfurimonas sp., assembly GCA_964427835.1. Taxonomy (GTDB): domain Bacteria; phylum Campylobacterota; class Campylobacteria; order Campylobacterales; family Sulfurimonadaceae; genus Sulfurimonas. The sequence goes on from CAYRVR010000137.1 coordinate 3,333, forward strand.
AAGATTTCATAGATGAAATAAAACGTGAAAAAGATGCTAGTTTTGACAGTGAAAAATCGATGGGATTTTTAAATAAATAAAAGCTCTTACTGTCTAAGAGCTTTCTAGTTACAATAATACACACTCTTTTCTTACTTTGTATTGACCACAACTTTT
>CAYRVR010000138.1:0-3437 GCA_964427835.1 uncultured Sulfurimonas sp.
ATAGATAAAGAGATAATGGAATAGACATTATTAACAGAAAAAGAGCTTAGAAATGCGAAGACAATTATAAAAAAACTTGATTTTATTACTGTTACAAGAGAGGGTCTTCCTGCCAAAACTTACTATGAAATTGACTGGGATAAATTCGTTGAAATATTAAACAATATGAATAGTCAAAATTTAGAAAAAGAGGCACAACAAGATGAGCCAAAAAGGACCAAACCAGTTTCGCCCAATGGGCAAGACTGTACTAGACCAAAGGGCGAAACATATATAGTAAAATCTTTGACAGAGACTACTACAGAGAAAAAAAGTAAAAAAAAGTTTTTTACTTCTGACGACTTAGCAGTCGCTCAGTATCTATTTGCATATATCAAAGGCATATATGCTGGGTCAAAAGAACCAAATTGGAATGACTGGGCAAATACTGTTCGGCTTATGAGAGAAAGAGACGGTAGAGATTTAGAAGCAATAAAAAATGTACTCGATCTGATTTTTGTAGATAATGGAGTTTATGACGGTAAGTTTTGGAAACAAACAATTAGAAGCACTAAGAACTTGAGAAAGCATTATGAGCGAATAGCATCTCAAATATCAATTGCATATGAAGAAAAAAATAAGAGAAATGCACAATGATAGTAGATGTTAAGCTTGAAGGAATAGACAAAGCTCTTGCAGTATTAAGACCTGATATAGCACAAAAAGCTATGAATAGAACTTTAAATGATCTAATGGCAAAAGGAAAAACTCAAGCAACAAGAAAAGTGCGTGAGAGATACAACATAAAAGCCAGTAAGCTCAAAACATACCTAAGCGTAAAAAAGTCAAGTAGAAGTAGACTTGAGGCACGATTAAGTGTGAGAAGTCGTGAAGTATCTTTGTACCATTTTCTTTATGGTGAAAAAACACCAAAGATGGGAAGAAGAGCAAAAGCAAAACCGGTACGCATTAAAGTACTCAGACAAGCTGGAGCTCATCGTTTAAGACATGCGTTTATTATGAGAGGTGCGAGTGGGAACATTGGTATATTTGCAAGATTAGTTGGTGTTAAAGCAACAAAAGGTAAGGCCGCAGAGAAAGGTGAAGATAGGATTATAAGACTTAACACAACAGGACCAGCAAAGATGTTTGATAAGGTAGGAATCAAGGAGATGCAGAAGTGTGTTGATGATAATGCCAACAAAGTGTTTGAGAGAAACTTCAACTATTACATAGGCAAAGAAAAATGATGTGGGTCCTTCTGAGCATAGAGAGCTCTACGGGGCAAATCACTCGCGGAAACCGTGTGGTTTGTGGGGTTTTTTGTTGGTTGACAAATTTGAGTTTGTCCGCTGTGACAGATGTTTAGGAGTGTATTTGTATGTTGATGAGCCAGAGCGCATTTGCTAGAAAAGTTGGTGTGAAGCGTCAGTATATTAATAGACTTACTCAAAAAGGAATCATTCCAACTTATGACGGGAAAAGGGTTGATGATGTTGAGGCTGAGAGACTTATGAAAGAGCATCAGGATCCAAAGAGAGAAAACCAAAGAGAGCTTAACAAAGAGGCTAGAAAAGGAACAGATTTGTTTGAAGCATCAAAAAGTTACGCGTCTGTTGCAGATATGAGCGAAGAAGAGCAAAAAGAACTTCTTTTGAAACAGCAAGAAAAGTTAAATGCCCTACAAAGCGAAGCAGATAGGCTTGGCGTAGATAAAGAGGATGTGAGTGAGCTTGACACCATGGACATAAAAGCTCTCAATAGAGCGATACTCCAGCAAGAGCTTAGAATTAAGACAGCTAAAGCCGATGAGAGTGAAAAAAAGTCTATCCCTATCGAAGAGGTTGAGAAGAGTATATTTTCAGCTTCTCGTATCGTTAGAGATGGTTTGCTTGGTATTCCCTCTCGACTTGCTGCACGATTGGCTGTTGAGAGTGACCCGCATGTTTGTAGAACAATGCTTGAAGAGGAGATTATCAGACAGTTAAACAACTTGAGTGAGGTTTTTAATGAGTCGTAATCCTGTTTTTTCATCATTTGCATTAGGTTTAGCACCTGACCCATATTTGACGATAGATGAGTGGGCTGATAAATTTAGACAGCTTCCAAAAGGTGCAAGTGCTGAAGCTGGTCAATACAGTTGTGATAGAATGCCATATGTGCGTGAGATTATGCAAGAACTTAGCCCACAAAGTCCTACACAGCAGGTAAAGGTTATAAAAGCTACGCAAGTAGGATGTACTGAGATTGCAAACAATATGGCCATGTACTATATAGACATCGTTCCTGCATCGCAACTGATGATACTTCCTACTCAAGACCTTGCAAAAGACCATAGCCAAAGAAAGCTTACTCCGTCACTTCGAGCTATGCCGGAACTTGCAAAAAAAATAAATATCGGAAAGTCAAAAGATGACATCGGTGGAATGTTTGAAAAGATTTATCCTGGAGGAATGTTGAAAATTGCATGGGCTGGTTCTCCGTCAAACTTCCGTTCTCTTTCTTGTCGTGTTGTTATTCTTGATGATGTTGATGGATTTAAAGGAGACATTGATGGAGAAGGTGACCCACTTGACCTTGGAAAAAAAAGAACCTACTCCGTTGGAATACTTAGAAAAATTTACATAAACTCAACACCAACAGAAGAGGGGAACTCTAACATAGAAGCAGAATTTGAAGCGAGTGATCAGAGGCACTACTATATGCCTTGTCCTCACTGTGAAGCGATGATAACTTTTGAAAAAGACGGGTTTGTGTTTGACTATGACAAGAAGACATATGAGCTCATAGGAGATGTGCAGTACAGCTGTCCTGAATGTGGAAGCTTGATAGATGAGTTTCATAAAAGCAAGATGATGGCAAAAGGAAAATGGATACCGCACAATGAAGGACATATTCACAGGGGATACAGAATACCATCATATTACTCACCACTTGGATTCTTAACATGGAATGAGATATTTAGAGAGTTTTTAGAAGCAAAGTCACTAATGAACAAAGGCGATGTTAGAAAAATGAAAACATGGGTAAATACCCGTGATGCAAAAGTTTGGGAAGAAGAGGCAACTACTGTCAATGTGGACAACCTCCCAGAGAGAAAAGAAGAGTATGGATGTGAAGTGCCTGAAGGTGTTCTTGTTTTGGCAGCTGGTGTAGATACCCAGGATGACAGGTTTGAAGTTGAAGTGGTTGGGTATGGAAAAGACATGGAGACATGGAGCATTGACTACAACATTATTCAAGGTGACCCAAACAATCCTGAGACACGCGACGCTTTAGCAGCATACCTTAGCAGAACATTCAAGTGTTATGATGGCTCTACGATGAAAATATATGCAAAAGGTGTCGATACAGGTGGACACCGTTCAAAAGCTGTCTATGCGTTTTGTAAGCCGAGATTTGTGCAGAGAGTTTTTGCACTCAAAGGGGCAAACTCTGCGGATGCTCCATTTATCAAC
>CAYRVR010000139.1:0-3432 GCA_964427835.1 uncultured Sulfurimonas sp.
TAAGATTAAAAATAAGTGGAAGAGCCACTATTTTAGATGATAAAGAGAAAATATCTCAGTATCTTGACTATTTTGAAACATACAATATTAACAGACTAATTGAAATTGATATTGATTATGTTATACCTAATTGCTCTACAAATATAAATGTAGTTAAAAAATATTTACTTGGATAAAGATAGTTTAGAGATGGCTTTTATACAAAATAATAATTTATAAGAATGGAACTTAAAAACAAGTTCAATTATACTTGTTTTTAGAATTGGCGTTAAAATAGTGAGATGAAAATGCAAATTAGACATATAAAATTAAATAATTCGGATAATACACTGTTTACTCTTGCTAAAAAAGAGGATTTAAACTCCTTAGAAATGATGATTAACGAAGCATATCGGGGAGAGAGAGGCTGGACAAGAGAAACAGAACTTGTTAGTGGTACAAGAATCTCTTTTGAAGAGCTAAACAATATACTTAAAGATGAACAAAAATATCTATTTGTATTAAAAAATGATCAACAAAAATACGCCTGCATATGTATCGAGAAGCGAAAAAGCTACGCTTATTTAGGACTTTTGGTTGTTAATCCTGATATGCAAACAAAAGGCATAGGGAAAAAAGTTCTTTCACTAGCTGAAGAGTTTATAGTAACAGTACTTCAGCGAGATACAGTAGAAATAGCAGTAATCAAGCAACGAGAAGAATTGGTGTCATTTTACAAAAGACGCGGATTTAAAGAGATCAACCAAATTCAAGCATATCCAAAAAACAGCGATGTTGGCACACCTAAAGTAGAGGGATTGCAAGTTGTATTTCTTGAAAAAAAGTTATAATCTCTTCATTGAACAAGGATGATAAATGGAAGAATATTTAAAAGAGACTCAAATAGTAGATTTTTCTAACAAAGAGGTTTCAAAACTTGCCAAAAACCTTGCAAATAATGCTAAAAATGATGAAGAGATAGCTAAAAGATGCTTCGAGTTCGTTCGAGATGAAATTCGCCATAGCGGGGATTTTAAAGATGAAGTAACAACTTGCAGAGCAAGTGAAGTGATAGAACATAAAACGGGATGGTGTTATGCCAAAGCGATTTTGCTTGCTGCACTGCTTCGTACAAACAACATCCCAACCGCTTTTTGCTATCAGCGACTTTCATGTAGTGAGTATGAAAAGGGAGTGTATTGTTTACATGGGCTTAATGCTGTTTATCTTAAAAAGCATGGGTGGTATAAAATCGATGCAAGAGGAAATAAAGCGGGAGTTGATGCACAATTTGAACCACCTGTAGAAAAGTTGGCATTTACTCCTCAAACAAATGAATACAACATAGATGAACTCTATGTTGATCCGCTTCCTGAAGTGATAGAGGCTTTGGAGAAAAATAGTTGTTATAGCGAGATGGTGGCGAACTTTCCAGATATTAAAGGATAAAAGTTGGGCAAGCAGTATAAAAAATTGACAGATAAAGATATAAAATTCATACAAGAGCAAAAGCTGTTTTATCTCGCAAGTGCATCAGATAAAGAGGTAAATTTGTCTCCAAAAGGGTATGATTCGATTCGTGTATTGGGCAAAACAACTGTTCTCTTTATGAGCTATCCAGGAAGTGGTAATAGAACATATCGTGATGCAGTAAATAATGGAGAGTTTACACTCGTTTTTAATGCTTTTGAGGGAAAGCCAAAGATACTGCGATTATTTTGTAAAGCTGAGATAGTAAAAGAACAAAGTGATGTGTTTCAAAACTATTTGGATATGTTTAATGAGCAAGACTCTTTAGTGAGAGATCTCTTTCTCTTTAAAATCTATGCAGTTGAGTCAAGTTGTGGTGAAGCAATACCGTATATGGAGTACAAAGGAGAGAGAACTTCTCTAAAAGAGTGGGCGATCAAGATGGAGAAGAGTAATAAACTTGAAGAGTATAAAAAAGTACACCATACTCCAGTAAATTTAGAGGAGATAAAATAATGGCACAGGTAAAGATATACGGACTCAAAAAGAGTCTTAATGAAATAAAATACAAATTATCTGAAACTATTCACAACACAATCGTCAAAGAGCTTTCATTTCCAAAAGAGAAACGCTATCACAGGTTTATGGCTTTGGAGGATGAGGATATGCTATTTCCAGATACAAAAAGTGAACATTACACAATTATAGAGATAATGATGATGCAAGGACGAAGTGAAGAGAGAAGAAAAAATCTTATAAAAGCACTTTTTGTAAATATTGAAAAAGAGTTAGATATAGCAAAAACGGATATAGAGATATGTATTATTGAATCTCCGGCTTGCAATTGGGGATTTAGTGGGATGTGTGGCGATGAGATAAAGTTAAACTACAAGGTGAATGTATGAAACTCATCATGTACCAAATAGATGCTTTCGCACAAAAAATTTTTTAGGGTAATCCAGCAGCCGTTATTCCATTGAAAGAATGGATAGCAGATGAATTGATGCAAAAAATCGCAATGGAAAATAATCTCTCGGAGACGGTATTTTTTCTCAAAGAGCGAGAAAAATATCATGTAAGATGGTTTACACCCAAAGCAAAAGTTGGCCCATGTGGCTTAGTCTCTACTTTTGGAAGCGGTGAAAAATGGAAGGATTACCAATAACTGTAATAATGAGTGTAAATGCGCCTAAAATAAGGTTAAATATCATGGTTATCTACTATAAACTCTGATCTATCTCATACAAAGACTGCAAACATACAAGATCTGAATGTAAAATAATGTCTTTTGCTATATAACTGCTTTCTGTAAAGTTTGCGACTGCTACAGTCAAGCCATTTATTCTTGCTGTTTTAAGAGCTGGTATCATATCTGTATCTTTAGAAAAAACCATTATTTTATCAGCATGTTTATTGTATGAAATCTCTGAAATATCTAAACCTATTAGCATATCTACTTGTTTTTGTACAATGTCTGGACGACCACCGCTAACTATACCTCTTACTTGCATTTTACCTGTTCGTAAAGCTATAAAATCTTCTTTAACAATTTCATCTAAAAATGTTGTGGCTCTGTTGTAAATTTTATTCTCTTCACCTTGAGAGTTTAGATAAGATTGATAGTTTTCCCTATCTGCTCTTTTTCTTAACTGAGACATTATATCTTCATCTTTGAGTGGCTTAGCAGTATAAAAAAATATTCTGTAAAGTCTTTCATCTTCTCCTAGAAAACTTTGAAATGTGTGAAGCATTGTTGTAGTCAAATGTAGTGATTGTATTCTCTGATCTCTTTGACTGACTCTTTATTTTGTGAACTATTTTACGAAGATTATCCCAATCAACAAAAAAAGCAACTTTTACCATAATCGCAACCTTATTAACGAAAAAAAGGGTTAAATCAATGCCAAAGCCTACTAGTGGATTATCTCGTAGGACTAACATGGTACTAATTTAACCCTTCTTTGAATTTAAAATGTAATTTGA
>CAYRVR010000140.1:0-3407 GCA_964427835.1 uncultured Sulfurimonas sp.
GTTTTTAACTTTTCTTCCGTCCGTTCCTGATTTAAATCTGCAAAGATGATTGTTTATTTCTTTTTCTGGCAACAATCTCATATCATCATCAATCTGTTCTCCGTGAAAAATGAATCTTCCATCTGTTAAAAAAACACCAAATGCATTATGAATTTCATAAACTTCAAAAGGTTTTTTCCTTTCTATGACATCCAAATGTTTTATAAGATCGTTAATTGCATCTTTAATGACTCTTCTACTCTTGTGGGTTTCAGTTATACCAAATTGTTTAGTATTCCATACATTTGTTCGTTCTATTTGTTTTCTATTGAGTCTAAATTGTAGAGCTGCGATAACAACAGAAACTGCAATCAGAAAAGATGAAAGGAGTTTAAATTTATTGATTGTTGCATTGTCTGCATACAAAAAAGTAATCATAACTATGACTATAAAAAATAAACTAAGTATGGAAAACAGTACTGTCTTTGATGAAACGCTTTTACTTAGTAATGTTTTAATGTGTTTCAAATTACCCATCATCACTCCCATCTTTCCCTTTCGCCATCTCTCCCAGTTCTATGCAGGTTTTTATCATCTCTATGGTGATGTTGTTTTTTTTGCAGAAGGCTCCTGTTTTTACATATTCGAGTAATGTTGGGAATTTTTGCTTCCAAGATGTTACTGTCGCGACACTTTTACCTAAATCTTTTGCTATTTCTTTATAAGTTATTTCTTTCATAGTGTAATTATATTTTTAAATAGCACATATATAGCTTAAAATATAGATATTTAATATAAATGTGGCGAATAAGCTATAAATTAATTTATATTTAAGATAGCTTATACTATAGTTTTGTTATCCAAACATAGCGAATAAGCTATAATTTAAGGAGAAATCTATGAAAGATTTAATTACAATAGTCGAGAACGAACCAAGAGTTAGCCACAGAGTTGTGGCTCAAAACACAGAGAATCAACAAAAAAATATAAATGAGTTGATTCACAAGTATAGAGATGATATAAAAGAGTTTGGAACCCTTCCGTTTAAAACGGAGGGGGTAGTAAATGGTGGAAAAGGCGAACAACCAAAGACCTACTACCTAAACGAACCACAAGCAACATTTCTTATGACACTGCTTAGAAACAAGCCAATCGTTGTAGAGTTTAAGAAAAAACTTGTCAAAGCGTTTTATCAACAAAGAGAAGCACTGAAAACGAACTCATTTAATAGTGAAAATGGTCTTATTGATGTGATAATGGTTTTTGCAAACAACCAACAAAAACAGACCGATGCCATACTTGAGCTTATTGATACACAACAGGCACAAAACAATGTCATTATGGATTTTGCGGGAATGGTTACCAATTTCATCACAAAATATGAAAAAATCCCAGAGATTCCAAAATGTCCACCATCTCCCTATCTTGATAGTCGTGACAGAAAGAAGTTGCGTGACGCCATCCAAGAAAAAGCCAAAGAGGTTGCAGGTGATCTTGGCGTGAGTGTCAGCACCATCACCTCGGCGATTTGGATAGAGCTAAAGAGTTTCTTTGATGTGGATGATTACCAAGACATCCACAAAGACCAACTTAAAGATGTGATGCATTTTGTGATGTTTTGGGAGCCAAAAAAAAGGTACAAAAAAGAGCAAGATGTAAAAATAACAGCGGTATTGTCGTAGGAGGTGTGTGATGCAAACAGATATTTTTAAGCTTGAAAACACATACAACGACCTTGAGGCATTAGCGTTTCTTGTTGGAAGCCTTAGCGGACTTACAGACCTTAATGAAAATAGCTTTTCATTGGTAACAAGTTTTTTGGAGAGTGAGATTTTAGAGCGGACACAGATTATAGAGGAGATTTTTCTTGGTGAACTTAAAGGAGATAAAGCAAGCGCATAGAGAAGATTTCTCTTCTCTATGATAGTGTTACTTTATAAAAGCAAATATTGCATATACAAGTGCGATTATTAAATAACCTATGGAATGAATATCAAAATGCGGGAACATTGAACATCCTTATGCAATCTCACCCCATAACCCAACCATAAAAAAGCCAAAAAAAAAGCCCTACAACTCATAAAGAGAAGTAGGGCTTAAATGCATAAGAATATGTTCCCGCATATTCAATATTCATACGCAAAGAAAGAGATACTTTGCTTGGTTGTATTATATCGTGAAAACTGTAAAAATAGCTATAGATTTAGATAAATTTAGCTAAATTTGGCGAATTTTACCGAACTTTTTACACCACTTTTTTATAAAAAATCTGCATTATATATTAAAAACAAAATTTTTCCTCCATTTTTGCTTCACTCAGTCTTTTTGCAAAAATGATTTTCTGCCATACTTGCACATATTAAAAAATATGAGGTGAAAGTTTTGGCAAAAACTCTTGGTGAACAGCTCGACTCAGTGCAAAATGCAATAGAAGCTGTTTTGTCTTCACAAAGTTATAAACTCAATGGAAGAGAGATGACTCGTGCTGATTTGGAAGTGCTTTATGCAAGAGAAGATAGACTTGAAGCCAAAATAGACAAGCATGGTCGCGACTACATACCAGGACAAAACACAAAACCTCGCCGTGGATTAAGAATCCGCTATGGAGTATATAAGGGATGAAAAACATCACAGTATCTCCAAGTATTTTAGATAAAGCCATTATGGCACTCAGCCCAGAGAGAGGGCTTAAACGCATACAGTCAAAGATGCGTTATCAAGCACTTAGTAACGGTGGCTATATCGGCGCAGATACAAACCGCCGTGCGATGCGTTCGGCAAACGCAGTTGCAAGTTCTCCAGATAGTGACTTGTCATCATTAGAAGCACTTCGCGGTATTGTTCGTGATATGTACAGAAACACATCTTTAGTTCGTGGCTCTGTTGATACTATGCGATTTAACATCATCGGTGTTGGGTTACATGTACAGTCGCAGATAGATTATGAGTTTTTGGGTTTGACTCAAGAGAGTGCAAGAGTGTTTGAGAGTAGAGCTGAGCAGATATTTCGATTTTGGGCAGAGAGTGATAATGCAGATGTTGAGCGAAGTTCAAACTTTTATGAGTTGCAGTCTATAGCACTCATCGGTGCTTTGGTAAGTGGTGATATATTTGTAGCACTCCCTTACATCAAAAGAGCAAATTCTCCATACTCACTTAGCGTTCAACTTATAGAAGCTGACAGATGCTGCAACCCAGACAACAAAATGGATGATGAAAAAATAGCAGCCGGCATAGAAGTGGACAGCTTCGGCGCTCCTACATTTTACCACTTTTCAAAGTTTCATCCAGGAGGATTGAATTTTGTAAACGAGTGGAAGCGAATCCCAGTCTTTAGTAAAAACGGCCGCAGAAATGTTTTACATGTATTTGAAAAAACTCGTCCAGGACAAAAGCGCGGTGTCTCTATCTTAGCCCCTATTATTGAA
>CAYRVR010000141.1:0-3307 GCA_964427835.1 uncultured Sulfurimonas sp.
ATACATAAGTTGAGATAACAATATTCCAGCTGTTGTGGAGCCTGTAATCTTTCTATATGCAGGGTAATATGCTATAGGTTTCTGGTTTAATTCTCTTAATATCTGCTTCATATCTTAGGCATCTCCAATCGTTCATGTTTATATTTAACTTCCACCACTCGTGCACTACTCTTTGGAGTTATCTCTCTTTGGACTTTGTAGTCATTTAAGAGCCGTATAACGCCATAATTATCTTTGGTGAGCATAAACTCTCTCATGTGTGCATTATCCATATCTAACACGCCTGTGTGCTTATTAGTATATATTTTGTCTATCTGGTACACAGTTCTTGCAGCATCCACAAAAGCCCCTGCCCCTCGTGCACTGCTTCTCATACTATCTTCACTGTTTTTCTTTGAGTGGTGCAGAAAAACTATGCAGATATTCTCTTCACTCGCCCAGTCCATAAATGGCTGCATAAATGCTCTTGCTTGGGAGTTATCATTTTCATCGCCACCATAAAAAGCCAAAAGTGGGTCGATGATGACAAGATCATAACCGGCAAAGTTTTTACGGAATTTGTAGAAGTTTGCGTGAGAGAATTTCTTATTTTGCATCATTTGAATTGGGTTGCGTGAGACAACATCCACACCACGAACATCAAAAATTGTATGCAGTATATCTTCACAAATACTCTTGGCTCGTTTTTTACTCTCATAGATTGGGTCCTCGCTAAGCCATACCAAGCTTTTAAGCTTTGAGTTGCGTGAGTGCCTCAGTGCCATTTGCAATGCAGTCCAACTCTTACCGGTTCCACCAGGTGCAACAACTAAGCTCACAGTTCCACGAGGCAGGGGAAGCCACTCTTTGAGTATAAACTCCGTTTGACCATCAGGAGCATCAACAAGTGAAGATATGCCAAACTCATCACCGCTTAGATTCATATCTATGATGTTTTTAGTTGACACTTCTGCGTAGTTTATCGCTTCTGTCACTTCGCTGAACTCTTCATTGATTAGATGTACACCTAAGTTATGAAGTGCACGAAACTGTGCAAGTCGCTTCACCTCTTCAACATACGGTTCAATATTTGCAATAGGATTTGCCAAAATAACATCAAGCAATGCCGTCTCATCAAAAATCTTTTTAGCAAGCATGCGACCTTTGATAAACTCTTCATCTATCGGTTTATCATCAGCTTCAAGATCCATGATAGTTTCAAAAATATTTGTAAATGCAGGAAGGTAAAAATCCTCTTTTTTGAGAGAGTGGCCATGTTTTGCTATGAGTTCTGGCTGAAAGATAAGTGATGAAAGGATTGTTTTTTCAAACGCAATATTATATTTAATCATCAAAGCCGCCTTTTGGATTTTCCATATTGAGGTAGTAGCGTTTAAATTTTCCACCTTTATCTGATGGTAATGCTTCTGAGTGTATCTGCCACCCGCTGCGTCTGAGTTCACTTATCTTGTTTCTAAGATTAAGCTCTCCCCATATCTCCACTGCTTCAAGTGCTGTGATGCTTTTACCTGTTTTGAGGTAATCGAGTATTGTCTGTTTCATAGACTGGTGTTTTGCTGTTCTTAATGCTCTTGACATATCAAACTCCTATGTTTGAGCCTTTGTAGTGCCTGTTAACCCTCAAAGCTAATAGGAGTTGCGCGAAATACAGCTAACAGACACAACAAAAGGTATTGAATTTATGCACAAAAACATCTATGGTATAATCACAGTTCGCCTTTGTGCGACACAATTAAACGGGTAAGCGGTTCACTCGCCAAAGTTTCACCGCTTATCCACTCTAAAAACCAATTCGCAATGAAAAGGCTTTATAAAATGGATATTTTAAAAATGTTAAGAAACATACCAGAATGGAACGACATTCTAAAGCTTCCTTCAAAACTAAAAGAACTCGAACAAAGAGTCGCTGCACTTGAAGAGCAAGACACCTCATTTGACACTTGCCCCAGTTGCAAGAAAAAAACATTTAAACTCATCTCTTCAAAACCTGACCCGATGATGGCTGAGATGGGTGTTGTTGAGCGACTGTACCGATGTTCTCATTGCAGTTTTGAGGAGAGTGTGAAACATACCCCGTAGATGCCATAAAAAGTAAAGTTGCTAAAATGACTGCATAAACAGAGCTAATCTTTGTGGACTTGTCACCAAAAACAAGCATAAGTGTTGCAATTATTACCTGTAAAATTCCAAAAAACATATACAGAAAACCCATAACCTATTCCTTATTTGTTGCCAAATGCAACACCAAATCTTTAAGCCTAGCATTTGCTTTTTGCGCTTCTTCAATCTCCTTGAGGATTTTCGCAATTTCATCATTATCAATGATGCCATCAGCTATCGCCTCTTTAACCACACGAAACACATCAGAGTTTTCCATATTTGCGACATCTACCAGTAGATTTATGTCAGCGACACCTGACTTTTCTACACATTTATCTACAAGCACTTTATCAAACATACCGGCAATATACTCAAGAGACGAGAAGTCATTTGTAAGTTCCATAAAGTGTATAAATTCACTGAGTGTCATGTCATTTTCTGCTTTTGCAGGTTTGAGTTTGTTTGAAAGTGTGCCTTCGCTCAAACCAAGCTCATTTGCCACATCTTCAAAACTGAGTCCTAGCTCTTTACGGTTAAGAGATATGCTACGGCGAATCATAGTACAGAGTTTTGATTCTTTTGGCCGTTTATTATGTGTGTACTCTTTCATTATGCTACATCCTTGTTTTTGTTTGTAGTAGATTTGTGCTGATGTTGTGCAGTATCATTCTTACATACAATCTCAAAAGGTGAAACATTGAAATATGATGCTATTTTTAAAATCTTTCGCATAGGGAGTTCTCTTTTGCCGTGAAATGCAGCACTGACCACTCCAGGTTGTAGCCCTATTGCTTTTGCAAAAAAGAGCTGTTTTTCACCTTTTTGCTCTAACAATTGCTTGATTTTTTCTGTGTTTATTGTTTCCATAGCAGAAGATTAGCATTATGCGAATTAAAAATTACTTAATACATTCGCAAATTGCTAAAAATCTAATGTTATCATTTTGTTAATTATTTAAAAGGTTTTCAATGGATTTAGTCGATAAAGTAATAGATTTGATTAAAAAAAATAACATATCGAGAAAAGAAGTAGCAAAATATATAGGAATTGTACCATCGAGTTTGAGTGATATTTTAAATAAAAAAGGAAGAAAGTTTTCAGTAGAGCACATATCTAAACTTGCAAAACTTTTTAATGTAGATGAGAGCTATCTTCTTGGTGGCAATACAAAAACAGCTGTAAAAAAGATACCTATCGTAGGCACTTC
>CAYRVR010000142.1:0-3199 GCA_964427835.1 uncultured Sulfurimonas sp.
CTTTCACCTTCTTTAATTATGGAAAGTATATCCATTATAAAACATCTCCAAAATGAGGTCTAAGGCGTTTAAATACGATAGCACCTAGGACTAAAAAGATGAGTGTTGTGATTAAAAAATATGGTGTCACTCGATATTGTTCCCAAAACCATACATGATTTACAAAGGTGTTTCTATACCCATCTACTATATAGAAAAAAGGGTTAAGCTTAATTAAGTAGAGGTACTTTTCTGGCAAAATATCCACTGACCAAAATATAGGAGTAAACCAAAATCCCAATTGTAAGACAATTCCTATAAAGTTTCCAATATCTTTGATAAATACGCGTAATGCTGAAGTAAGCCAAGATATACCCAAGGTAAGCACAACCGCACACAGTGTATAATAGGGTAACTGCAACCAGTAAATACTAGGCATCTTTCCATGTAAAATAAAGGCTAGCATTAAAATCACAACCAACATTGAATGTACCATAAGTGATGATCCAATTTGAACAAGAGGAAGGATACTGACACGAAAAGCCACTTTTTTCACAAGATACGCACTTGATATAATGGAATTTGTTCCTGAGGATATAGCATCAGCCATAAAAAACCAAGGTATCATACCACTTAAAAGCCATAGGACAAATGGAGTATCTCCTACAACAGGCGCAGCGCGAAAGCCTACTTCAAAGACAAACCACATTACCAAGATAAAAGAGAGGGGTTGCAAAATTGCCCAAACAAGACCAAGGTATGAACCAAGGTACTGTTTTTGAAACTCATTTTTTGTTAAGCGGATAAGTAAACTTTTATTTTCTTTTATCTCACTCCACGACACCTACCCCAGCAATCTTAGAAAAGGAGCACCTGAGAAGCCTAAGCAACAAGGAAAACTCCTTCTTTTTGATTGTTGAATTGACTAATACGTTTTTGAGCCACTCTAAACCATACTTGAAAAGACTCTTGATTTGACAATTCTCTTTTTTTATATGCAATTGGTTTATCATCTGCTCTATAATCACCTGCAAGAATAGACCAGATAAAACTAATTGATAAAAATGCCATGAGTTTTTCAAGCGAAATTAAAAGATTTATTGGATATTTCAAAATTAGAAAATTTAAATCCTTTGTCACTAGAGTACGATAAAATCACGATATATAGTCCATATTCAACAAGAGTTAATGGTGCTTTGTTGTCATTAATATTTTTTAATAAGTTAGATAATATGGAAACTAATTTTATATCAAAAAGTGCAGAAGAATTTATTAAAAGTTTATCCTCGTTGGCAATTGAATTGAAAAATAACGGTGTTGAACCAAATCAAATTTTTATGTTAATGTTTAGTGAAAGTATAAATCAATCAATCATTAGTGATAGTGGTTCAAATTATGAAGATAGAATCTTATCAGTTTTAACATCAATTGGAATTGATGAAAGTAAAATCGAAAAAACACATGATAAAGATGATAGTTCTACTGAGTTTGATTTTTTCTTTGAATTAAAAAATAGGAGTTATGGGATAGGAGCAAAAAGAACATTAAGAGAACGATATAAGCAATTTATTAAAACTGCTCAAATGAGCAACATTGATATAATGATAGAAATTACTTTAGGAATGGATTTAACAGAAGAAAAAGTAAAAGCAATCAGAAATCATAATGTATTTTTATTTGTATCAGATGAAATATATAATGCTTCTCACTCCACGACACCTACCCCAGCAATCTTAGAAAAGGAGCACCTGAGAAGCCTAAGCAACAAGGAAAACTCCTTCTTTTTGATTGTTGAATTGACTAATACGTTTTTGAGCCACTCTAAACCATACTTGAAAAGACTCTTGATTTGACAATTCTCTTTTTTTATATGCAATTGGTTTATCATCTGCTCTATAATCACCTGCAAGAATAGACCAGATAAAACTAATTGATAAAAATGCCATGAGTTTTTCAACCTTGCTCTCCTCACTGATTTTGCTCTCCTCAAAATTAAATCCTTTTGATTTAAGAGCACCGAACATAGTCTCTATCTCCCAACGTCTCTTGTAGGTAGTGAGTGTTGTTTCATCCATTTTGTAATTAGAGACTACAATAAGGGCTTCATTAGCTTTATCAGCTCTTATTCCTCCAAGATGCAATTGAGTATCAAATAAGGATGTCTGACCAAATGCGCAAAACTGATTCTTCTTTACATGATCAAAGAGCTCATTCACATGCTTTGAGTCAAATACGCTTTCAGAAATAGAACTATTATTACGTATTCGTATGACAAATGGTATCTTGTTTTTATTAAGCCACTCAAACCACTCTTTGCCTATAAACTCTCTATCAGCTGTAAGTGCTGCTACTCTATCAGTACCAAAAAGTTCAATAAACTTTTCCATAAGTTCTTTACGCTCTTTAAAATTTGAATTACCTCTTTTACCCAAGAGTGTTATCTCTCCGTCAAGTTCTTTTTCTTTGGTGAGAAATGTCCATAATAATGGTATAGCCATTCCTTTATGTGCTACTGCTAAGACCAATAGATTAACATTTGATTTCCCAAGTTTCCAATTTGTTCTATCCATTGTTAACACCCATTTCTCATTATCGGGAAGTACGGTTGAAAGCAATCGTGCTGTCATATCGTAATCAATGAATTGATCTTTAAAAATGCGTTGTATTCGACGATAGTTTGATTCTGTTTTTGCATTGCCCTCTATATTCTCTGCTACTTTTTGCATATTTACGCTTCTACTTCGTATTATTGAACTGATAAGGTTTCCAAAAAAACCTATACGTAGGGGATTCCATTTATAGTATTCTTCAAATACCTCTTTCATCTTCTCTAAATGTTGCATTTTTATCACTTTTTAGATGTCTATAAGCCAATTCTGTTCCAGTTATGTCGTGGAGTGAGATAAAATTTATAGAAAAGGCAAATCAACAAACGATGGGTAAAACATTAGGCATAGTTGATAGTATCATACAATAAAAGTGCATAACAAAACACAGGAACGAATAATTTACCCTCGTGGGAAAATTATCATTCAGTTCAATCGTTATGCACACCGTAAAGGACATTAAAAAGTGAAATTAGAAAATGTTGTACCTTGGGGAAGAAATCATGAAGAGTATAAACAAATATTTTTGCTTACAAAAGAAGATTTGCAATCTAAAAAAATATTAGGATGTGGCGATGGTCCATCTAGTTTTAATTTTGAAGTTTCAAAACTTG
>CAYRVR010000143.1:0-3197 GCA_964427835.1 uncultured Sulfurimonas sp.
TTTGATATTGGAAGATAAAATTTTGTTAAATAATCTTTCATCATTCGTCTTGCACTAAACGCAGCCGGTATAGTAGAAATAGCCTCTTTCATTTTTTCTATCCATCCATTTGCAATCCCATTTTCATCAACATCATAATAGAGTGGCACTATCTCCTGCTCTAGTAAATCATACAATGCTGCTGCATCTGCTAATTCATCAGAAGGTTCTTCTCCAAATGCCCAGCCATTTTTACCATTATAGCCCTCAGGCCACCAACCATCAAGCACGGAGAGATGAAGCGTTCCATTTAATGATGCTTTCATCCCACTTGTTCCACATGCTTCCATAGGTATTTGTGGATTATTTAACCATACATCTACTCCATGAAGCAGATACTTCGCAACATTTTCACCATAATCTTCAACAAAAGCTATACGCCCTCGAAATCTACAATCCTGCGCTGCTTTAAATATCTGTTGTAAAATCTTTTTTCCCACCATATCAGCAGGATGTGCTTTACCTGCAAAAATAATTTGTACCGGTTTTTCGGGATTATTTAAAATCTTTTCCAAGCGATCCATATCTTGCAAAATTAGATGAGGTCGTTTATACTCTGCCATACGACGTGCAAACCCTATGGTTAAGATGTCAGGATCAAGCAAAACACCCTCCGACATAGCAACCATTGGATCAATGCCATCATCTGCATATTTCATACGAATACGCTCTCGAATAAAATTAACCATAAGCACTTTACTTTTTTGAGAAATACTCCACAGCTTTTTATTACTAATATCTTTTATAAATCCCCACAATGTTTTATCGTCTTGAATAAGATTCCATGTGCCACCCAATGATTTTGTAACAACCTCAGCAAGTTCATCACTTAACCATGTTGGAAGATGCACACCGTTGGTAACGTAATCCATAGCTGGTGATTTATCTGTTTTTTCAGGCAAGACATTTTTCCAAATTTCACGTGCTACTTCACAATGTTTTTTACTGACAGCATTTCTATTGTTACACATATTTATACCAAGTACCGTCATATTAAAGCCCGCTGTAGGATTGTCTGGATTTATTCCAAAGTTCATAAATCCCTCTTTGTCCAAGCCAAGCTTTTCCCAATAATCTTTAAAAGAGGCACCTATCATATCAAAGCTATAAACATCTGTTGCTGCTTGGAGTGGAGTATGTGTAGTAAAAACAGAGGTCTGTTTCACTTTTTCTATGGCATCAGGAAGCGAGAGTTTCTCATTTTCCATAAAACTTCTTACTCTCTCAAAAAGTGCAAAGGCAGGATGTCCTTCGTTTAGATGTAATATAGAGTATTCAATCCCTAACTCTTCAAGTACTCTGTAACCACCAATGCCAAGGACAATTTGTTGTCGGAGTCGTTGATTAATATCAGAAGTATAAAGTCTTGAAGAAATTTGTCTATCCCATGGATCATTTTTTTCTATGTCGGTATCAAGAAGATAGAGTGTCACACGACCAACATTTATTTTCCAGACACTGGCATAAACAGGAGGATCTATAAAAGGTACTAAAATTGTAAAATGGTTGTTATCTTTATCTAAGACACGCTCGATTGGTGCAACATCTTTTTCTATTGGCTCTTCTGCACCGTTTTGCCAACCATCGGTGCCAATAAATTGGCGAACATAGCCTTGTGGATACATAAAACCAATACCAACCATCGGTAAACCCATATCACTTGACTCTTTGAGAATATCACCTGCTAAAAATCCTAATCCACCAGAATAAATAGGCACAGAGTGATGCAAACCATACTCTGCACAAAAATATGCAATAGGCAGAGGCTCTTTGGCATACACATTTGTATCTTTAATATATACTTTAAACATATCATAAACAAAGCGATACTCACGCATAAAATGTTCGTCTAAACATGCTTTTTTCAAGTCATCTTCAGATAAACTCTTGAGCATTAAAATAGGATTATGATTACTCTCTTTCCATAAGTAGCTGTTTAAGAGTTTAAAGAGATTCTTTCCCCTCGGATTCCATGTCCACCACAGATTTAATGAAATTTCTTCTAAACCTTTAATAGCATCGGGCAACTTTGGTATGGCAATGTTTACAGAAGGATCTCTATTCATGGTATCTCTTTTATTTCATATTTTGAGCAATATAATCTGCTACTTCAAGTAGTCTTTGTGAATATCCATATTCATTATCATACCACGCCATTACTTTAATCATTCTATTACCTACAACTGCTGTTGAGAGTCCATCGATTATGGATGAGTGACGGTTGCCTATAATATCGCTTGAGACAACTTCATCTTTTGTAAACTCTAAGATTCCTTGGAGTTCGCCCTTTGACGCTTCTAAAAAAGCTCTGTTAATATCTTCTATGCTCACATCTTTTTCCAAAAGGGCAACTACTTCGGTAATAGCACCATCGGGAACAGGAACACGCAGTGCCATTGCCTCCATTTTCCCCTCTAATTCAGGAATAACCTCAACAGTTGCAAGTGCTGCTCCTGTTGTCGTTGGGATGATGTTTACAGCAGCCGCGCGGCCACGTCTTCGTTTTTTTGCACGTTTATCTACGGTTACTTGTGAAGATGTATAGGCATGGGTTGTCGTTATCATTGCGTTTTGGATGCCAAAGTTTTCTTGGAGCACTTTCATAACGGGTGCCAAAGAGTTTGTTGTACAGGAAGCATTTGAAATAATATGGTGTTTTGTATCATCATAACTTGTGTGATTTACACCTTTTACAATGGTTAAATCAACATTTTTTCCAGGTGCAGAAATAAGCACCTTTTTTGCACCTGCTTGAATATGTTGCACAGCAAGTGTCCCATCTGTAAATCGTCCGGTACAATCTATGACGATGTCAATACCTAACTCTTTCCAAGGCAATTCTAAAGGATTATGATTGCTGACTATCAAAATCTCATGCCCATCAATAATGAGTTTGTTCTCCTCAGTTGCAATGCCAAAATTTGCTTTGCCATGAACAGAGTCATATTCTAAAAGATACGCAGCATCTTCTACACTTGAGGTATTGGCTGCTACTATTTCACAGTTTTTTGGCATATTATTTATATAATGTCTCAGTACCTGATTTCCTATACGACCTAAACCATTGATTGCTATACGTTTTTTCATAATTTTTTCCTTTAATTTATATATAAAATAATCCCCACGCAATACTCATAGCTCCAAAAAGAGATATCCAT
>CAYRVR010000144.1:0-3189 GCA_964427835.1 uncultured Sulfurimonas sp.
CTATTTGTGCAATAGCAGTTGCTGCTGCTGCAAAAATTGCAACAAAAATAATACCTGAAATAGTACCACTTCGATTTTCTTTTGAAAATGCCATAAATTGCCTTTGTGTAAATTTGAATGGAATTATATCAAATTTTTATAACAGTTTGCTAAATATTTAATTTTAACGTTACTTTTACAAAACCATTTTCACTTGCTCCATCCGCCATTTTAGGGGATATTTGCACTCTCGAAACAACTATTTTCTTTTCAAATACTAAGTAATCTTGAATATTTTTCGCCCTCATTTTTGCAAGTTCTTTGAGCTCTTTTTGAGAAACCTGCATCATTGCAATATCTGCTGCTATGAGTTTTTTTCTATAAACACTCACATATTTTTTTGCTCCAAGCTTCTGTTTAAGAGTATCTTGAAATTTTTGTAATGCCCCTTTTTTACTATGCTCTTTAAAAATCTCTTCTAACATATCTACAGTCATAGCATTTTTATGTTCTACTTCATTCTTTCGTCCACTCTTTTGCAATACAAGTGCAATAAGCTTTTTCTTCTGCAAAGCAATTCTATCACTGCGTTTATCATATACTCCCCTTATTGTAAGAGATAGTTTGTCTCTTTTTTTCATAATCTCTGCAAGCCTATCGAGCTTTTCTCTTTGCATTGGAGTAATATCACTTGCTCCACTCTCAAACGCAACAAACTCTAAATCATCACTTTTTATACCAAGAAGGGAACCTACAAACGCAAATGGCGCAGTCACTGCTTTTGTAAAAAGATTTTTAATGGTATTGATTACGACCTTCCCATACTTAAAATCCGGTTTTTGCAAATTGCCGTCTATTGGCATATCTATATCAATAACACCATTATTATCTTCTAAAAGCCCAATAATAAAACCTAATGGAATATGTGTAGTGTTGCCATCTTCAATCTCATCGCCAAGCTTTATCTTTTTTATGACTATTTTATTGGAAGCTTGTAGTTGCGAGTCAACTATGTTGTACTTTAAATCCAAAAATAGCTTTCCTGCATCAATTTTGTATCCTGCAAACGCAGCACTGTAACCACTCATAGCGCTCAAATTTAAATTTTTAAAATTTACATCCATATCTGTAAATTTTTTTGGATTTTGTGCAGCAAAGGAACCTTCTATTCGAGTTGAACCATACTTGTCTACTTCCCCATTCACATTTACCAAAGTATGCTCAGATGTCATATTTGTTACAGAGTACACTACACCATTTAAGTCATGAATATTTGTCTCAAACTTTATAGGAATGGAATAGTCTTTAAATATGGCACTTCCAAAAGCAATATTTACTGTATCTATTTTATAAGGAAATCCTTTTTCTTTGTACTTACTCTTATGTGAAGACTCTTGCTTGCTCTCTTTTTTTACAAGTTTTGCAAAATTGAAGACTCTCTTTTTATCCAATTCAGCATCCACAAAAAAAGAGTTTATATCAATATTTTGAGCATAAAAACGTCCTGGTAATAACTCTAATGTATAGGATGTCATTCCAAGAGTACTAAGAGAAAAAAGTAGTTTATTATTTTTTGTATCTTGCACGAAAAAGGAATGCAGTCCAAGAGATCCACTCACCTCTACATCAGGTTGATTACTTCGTTTAGAGTAACTCTCCTTACCTTGGGCATCTATAAAGCCATCTGTTATGGCTAGGTAACTCTTTTGTTGTAAATAAGGTGTAATTTCAGTAAGTGGCACATCCTCTAATGTGAAGCTACCCTTTTGCATAAATGGTTCTCTTTGGAGTGTTCCCTGTGTCTTTATACTTCCTTTATGATTCACTTGACAACTTGTTGTGTAGCGAAGTAAACTGCCCTTTTGAGAGTTAATATTTGATACTCTTATCTGCATATTATTCACACTATTTACTGCTGGTACAGCTAAAAAGTCATCTTCAAATAGCATATTTGAGGAGAGAAGAGAGAGCGTATTGATTTTATATGAAAAAACTTGCTGTTCTTTCGTGTTTAATTGTTGTTTGCTTGCAGCATTTTTTGTAGCTACTTTAAGATATTGCACCCAGTCAATCGTCCCACTCTTTGTACGTTTAAGCATCACATTAAGCTTTTGTATCACAATGCGCGAAATATTTACATCTTTGTAGAGCACACTCGCATTCACATCTTCAAGAGCTATCTTTTTTAGTGTGAGAATATCTTTATGATTTCCCTTTGGCTTCAATCGCAAATTATCAATCTCTATGTTTGCATGACGCATTGTTGTTGCGTTTAGATCTTCACTATTAAAATGAAACGCACCAGAAAAATGTAATTTTCCATCGGCTACTTCAATATGAAGCATATCCTGCACATAACGCCACGCAGTATAAAGCTTATTTGCCTTAAATGCTACAGTTGTATTTATAATAAAAGGCTTATAATCCACAATGTTCGTATGGACATCTAAAAAACCACCATCTTCAAGCGTCGCATAGAAACGAATTTTCCCTTTTTTATAGCTCTTTTGCCTCGTATCTATATTTTCTATACGTAGCCCAATATCATGTGCTTGAAATTTATATGGTTTCTTAAAGGTATAGTCACTAAACGCAACAACGCCTCCATTTAGAGCTATTTTGTCAATAATAATACGAGGAAGTTTTCTTTGTGTCTGTTGCTTACTTTGAGGCCCCTCTTGAGGTTTTAGTATATGTGATAGGTTTACTGTTGCATCACTATTACGTACTATATTTACAAAAGGATCTTCTAACACTAAAAGATGCAAACGAAAAGCACCATACAAAAGGGCCGTTGGATCCACATCAACAACACAAGATGCTACTGAGAACAATGGCTTGTCATCTACATCATTTATATCTAAATGAACAAGGTGTAACTTCCACAAAAAAGGGTTAAAAGAGAGATCTTGCACTCTTACCTTTGTATATGTTTTGTTTTCTATAAGGTGAATGAGTTGTGGTTTAATAATCGGAGGAAGTACAAAAAAACCTATAATCGTATATACGATAAGAAAATAAAAAAAAGCTTTTTGAATTTTTATAAACACAGTAAACTCCACAAATAATATTTGTAGAGTTTATCTTAGAAAGTGTTAAAAAATAATTATTTTTCTGCGTTGAATACAGACTCTTTTGGAAAGACAAAAGTTGTGTGTCTTATTACAGAGACTAATTTACTTGGTTTACCATCTTTATCTAAAGCATACG
>CAYRVR010000145.1:0-3169 GCA_964427835.1 uncultured Sulfurimonas sp.
AGTTTCGCAATTTTATCGCGGAACTTACGAATATAAAAAGCCTTCTCTTCAAAACTAATATTTTGTGTTCTTTGAATCTTTTTGAGCTCTTTTTCATAGTAACGTGTTAAAAATATACATAGTTCCGCATTCAGTGCATCTTCATCCTGCAATGCCGTAATGCTCTCATCTACCATTATTGCCATGAGTTCTGGATTTTCCCGTGCACCAGAGAGAGCAAGAGAAAATTCTCTGGAGTGAAACTGTAAAAAAGAGGGTTCAATCACATCAAGAACTTGGTCAATAAACTCCGGCTTTTCTAAAATTGTTTTAATTAAAGAGAGTTCCCAAATATCTCTATAAACATTTTTTTGTACCAGTGCATCTGGTTGATTTCTCGGTTGTGTGTTTAAACGCAGCAAAGAGGGAGAGACACCAAGTCCACCAAGACGAGAAGCAAGATAAGTTTTATACTCTTCTTGCAAAAGAGGAGAGAGCGTTTTTAGGTAAGCTATGCCCTCTTGCATACACGCTTCTTTCTCCTTTGGATCTTGCAGATTATAAAGAGAGAGTATCTCATCAAGCACAAATTCTATAAAAGGTTTTGCAGAGCGAAACATATTGCCAAGTTCTTCTACTCTTCCCTCTTTCACCATATCTGCAGGGTCAAGACCTCCTTCAAAGACAACAACACCTCCGTTAAATCCACCTGCACTTAAAAGTTTCGAGGCCTTCAGTGCCGCTGCTCGTCCTGCTTTGTCACCATCATACGCCATAACAATACGAGGAGACCCTTTACGAAGCAGTGGTAAATGCTCATGTGTAAGTGCTGTTCCTAGTGTCGCAACCGCATTATCAAATCCAGCCTGATGAAGCATTATGACATCCAAATAGCCCTCAGTGATGATGATCTCTTGCTTTTTATGGAGTGCCTGTTTTGCTAAATTGTAAGCATATAACAAACGTGATTTATTAAAAAACGGTGTTTCGGGAGAGTTCACATACTTAGCCTGATGCCCCGTGATAGTACGTCCACCAAAACCGACGATACTTCCATTTGCAGAATATATTGGAAATGTTATACGCTCAATGAAACGGGCGTAGGTCTGATTTCTCTCTTGGTTGTATCCAACAACACCCATATCAACAGCCTCTTTGATGGAGAACTGCTGGGAGCGAATATAATTAATCGTTGCGTTTGAATCAGGAGCATACCCAATACCAAATTTCTCAATGCTACTCTCATAAATGCCACGATCTTTTATGTAAGCCATTGCCGTTTCATTATGTGTTAAAAGTGTCTGGTACCATTCATTGAGTTTATCCATAACCTGTGAGCGTGGTTTGTTATGTTTGTTATCGGTATAAGAGAGTGTAAAGTTATAAGAATCCGCAAGTTTCTCTAATGCCTCAGGGTAATTAAGTTTTTCATACTCCATTACAAATTTTACGGCATCACCACCTGCACCACATCCAAAACAGTGGTATATCTGTTTTTGCGGACTTACTACAAATGAGGGAGATTTTTCATCATGAAAAGGACAAGGCGCCTTAAAATTGCCACCTGCCTTTTTTAACTCAATATAGGAACCAACAACATCAACAATATCGAGTCGAGCCTTTAAGGCTTCTATGGAGTCTTGAGCAATCATAAACGAATTATACTACAATTTTTTCTTTTAAAAATGGTGTCCTACTAAAAGAGAAAAAGAGTTTTGATTTGCAGATTTACTTAACCCGTAAGAGTAACGGAGTAAAAAATATTTATGAGGATTTATAGTGTAACTCAGATATGCAGAAGCAGTGCTAAGATCTGATACATCTGTATAAACACTATTGCTAAAATTATAAGAGAGACTCAAGTAAGTTTTTTTACTAATATAACGTCCGGCACCTACACTGTAAGCATTTGTATTTTGAAAAGTAGAAACCTTTGTTGTGTCTTTATCATTTATAAGTGTATAAGAGTAGCTTCCAAAAAGTGTAAAGTTTTTATGCACATAACTGAGACTTGCCTGTGTCTGATAGTCTGTATTGTTTTGAATAACGCTATCATGATAAGTAGGGAACAAAGCACCAGCCCCTACACTGACAAAGAGAGACTCAAAGAAATATTTTTGATAGCCTCCGCCAACAAAAGTATCATAAAAGCCATTTTGTATATCACCATTAGCATCACTATGTACGAAATAAGCCGTATATGTTTGCAAATAGTAATTTTTATAGTACATATCAGCACGCAGACTAAATGAGGGAATATTAAGATGTTTTGCTACAAGAGGTGCTGTGTCGGCATAATTAAAACCATAAACAACATCAAAATGGTACTCATGATAAAGCGTTTTTATAGAGCAACCCTCTTTATTTACGAGCTCGCTTAAAGGAGTATTTGGACACTTGTCGTCACTATCTGCAACGCCATCAAGATCACTATCTACATAGGCTTGCAACTGTAATGTTACAATAAAAAATAAGAAAATATATATTTTATACACTACTTTCTACCTAAAATGGGTTAGAAGGAATGGTAGGAATGGAAAGATCATTCTGTACTTGTTGTCTAAGACGTTGAAAAAAACTTTGATACTCTGATAAATTCGCGTACATTTGTGCTTCAAGTTCTTGAGCATGTTGCTGTTTTCGTGCCTCTATCATCTGTTCTTGTTGCATCTGTGAGCCCATACGATTTTTTAATACCATTATCGCCTTACTGCGGGCTATAAAATTCATTTTTGCTATCTTTTGCTTTAAGTTATTCATAAGAACAACCCGCTGTTCTTTTGGAGCACTCAAGACTGCATCAATTTGTTGCTGAAAACCTTTTTGATTTGCACTAAGAGGTATTACCACTGCACTTAGCATCAAAAAAGGGATAAAAAATAAATACCTCATCATCTCTCGTTCCTATTTGTTTTTCTTAGTACTATTATAACATAAGAGTGTAAGTGAAGTGTTAGCACTTTCTTTATTTGTTTTCTTAAGAAGAGCAACAACTCCCCTCACTACAACTCTCCCCTTTTAAAAAATATGCTTTTAGCATGTAATAAAGCACAAAACTCCATAACACAACTGTCGATACCCATGCAATCAAACCTGCATGCTCATCCATATGAACAAGCTCTTTGACATTCACATCACGAAAGAGATAATCAAGCCCAAAACCAAAAATCACTGAGCCGACGATAATAGT
>CAYRVR010000146.1:0-1628 GCA_964427835.1 uncultured Sulfurimonas sp.
ATTTCTCTACTTCTAAAGAGATGATTTATGTATGCTCTTGAGTACGTTTTACAAGTCATACATTGACATTCTGGGTCAATTGGGGCTTCATCTTCTTTAAATTTTGCTCCCTTAATGTTCATCTTTCCAAAAGAAGTAAAGAGTGTTCCGTTTCGAGCATTACGTGTTGGCATAACACAGTCAAACATATCAATGCCACGTTCAATATTTTCTATTAAATCTTCTGGCGTTCCTACACCCATTAAGTAACGGGGTTTATCTTCTGGCATATATTGGGTAGTGTGCTCTACTGTATCGTACATTTCATTGTTAAGCTCTCCGACAGAAAGTCCACCAATGGCAAAACCGTCATAATCAAGTGCACATAACTCTGTAGCACTTTTAGTACGAAAAGCTTTGTCTGTTCCTCCTTGAATGATGGCAAAGATATTTTGATCGACGCCAACACCCTCTTTTTGTTTGGCACGAAAGTAATCTATGGACTCTTTTGCCCATGCAGTTGTGCGCTCAATTGAGAGCTTAATGCGTTCTTGTGTGGCAGGAAGTGCTACTAAATCATCTAAAATCATCATAATGTCTGAACCAAGATTGTGTTGGATATCAATGACTTTTTTAGGAGTAAAGAAGTGTTTGCTTCCATCAATGTGACTACGAAATTCAATGCCATCCGTTTTTGGTTTGCTCATATCAGAGAGACTAAATGCCTGAAATCCACCACTGTCTGTTAAAAAGCTTTTTGGATACTTTGTAAATCCATGGAGTTTGCCCATCTTTGCCACAGTTTTATCTCCAGGACGCAGGTACATGTGGTAAGTGTTCGCTAAGATGATATCAGCACCTAACATATCTAAAACGTCATGAACATCCAGACTTTTAACACTGCCTACTGTGCCAACAGGCATGAAAACAGGGGTTTTAATAGTAGAGTGTGCTGTCTCAATCGTAGCAGCACGGGCTTTGCCACTTGTGGCTTCTAAAGTAAATTTCATAATCTCTCAATTTTTTATGAAATTATAGCTAATTTATTGGATGGATTGGAGTGGTTCGGAGAAATAATACCCTTGTGAATAATCAATACCAAGCGCAACAACAATATCTTGTACCTCTTTTGAATGGACATATTCAGCAATGATCTTTGCACCAATACTTTTACCAAAATCAGTAATGGTTTTCACTACATTATAACTTTTTGGATCTTTATATATATTTTTAATGAAGCTTCCATCTATTTTTATAAAATCAACCTGCATGGAGTGCACACGTTCAAAGTTTGAGTTTTGTACACCAAAATCATCTATAGCGATGGCAAATCCATCTGCTTTTAATTCCAGGAGTTGTTCTAAAGAATTTTTGGCACCAATAGCACTAATCCCCTCTAAAACCTCTATGACAACACGAGATGCATCAATATTGTACTGCTGGAGTTTTTCTTGAAAGTATTTTCTTAAATATCCATCATTTAAGTCAAATTCACTAATGTTAATAGAAAATTCATAGGCGTTGTTTGCAAATGCCTTAAAAGATTTATCTATCATAATACGTGTTATATCCGGAATCATCCCTGTTAACTCTGCAATGTCAATAAATTCTAAAGGCGATTCGACTTTATTATCATCATTTATTATTCG
>CAYRVR010000146.1:1728-3093 GCA_964427835.1 uncultured Sulfurimonas sp.
GATTTTAAAAAATTGGCTACCTCTTTCAGAACAAGATCTCCATTATCATATCCATACGTAATATTAATACTGTCAAAATTGTCAATGCTCAGTACGAGCATAACCTGATGTATTTTTTTGGAACTATATCGTTTAACAAGAGCATTACGATTGAGCAATCCGGTAAGTTCATCTGTAACGAATTGTTGTGCTAATTTAATAGTTTTTTCTTCTATCTCTTTTTCAAGCTCCTCGCTGTATCTTTGTGATAGTTTTTCAGAATAGATTTGATTAGCAACTTTTGTAAGGACACGTGTGAGTTGTTCCATTTTTATAGGTTTAATAATGAAGCTGTCAACACCCATATCAATTGCCTTAATGAGATATGTGGAATCATTATGTGCTGAGATAATAATGATATTTTGTGTAGGTTTTTGGATTTTTATATGTTTAATGAGTTGTATGCCATCCATACGAGGCATATTAATATCTGTAATTACAAGATCATAACTATGGAGATGAAACTTTTCCAAGGCATCTGCACCATCAAATGCAGTGTCAACGGATTTAAAAAGAAGTGTAAAGATTTCACTAATTTGCTCACGTGATTCTTGTTCATCTTCAACATATAATACAGTCAGTTTGTCTGTTAATTTTTTTAAATTTTTCATACTCGTTCTCAATTTTTTGTTAGAATGATATAAGTTATGTCATCATCTTGTTGTGAAACCTTCTTCTCATAGAATTGTTGAAGCTCATTAATATTTTTTGCTTTTTTAAAATCATTTTTGAGATACCCATTATAAAGTTCATTGCTTTCTATGAGCTCACTCTCACTTAGTCCATCACTAAAGAGGAGCATTTTATTTATATTTTTTGTGCTTATTTCGTCTATAAAAAAACTTGTTGTATAAGGTGCTAAAGGAGTGTTATTTGATTTTATTTTATGTACTGTTTCTTCTCCTTGGAGCATATAAAGTGGCGCTGGCATAGAAAAGATAGCATACTGTAATGTCTCTTGTCGCATATATAAAAAGCTAGTAGACACAACCTCATATTCTAAAAGATTTGGTTGAATGTACTCTAAAAAAGCTTCTAAAAGAGCCTGAAGGGAAAATGCTTTTTTTCTCTTTTTACAGTTTGAGGTAAAGTAATTGACAAATGCACTACAAAGCATAGCCGTGACAGATGCTGAGATGCCTTTACCCATACCATCAACAAGAAAAAGAAGAAAAGAATCTTTTTCTACCTCTTTTATGATATAAC
Organism: uncultured Sulfurimonas sp.; assembly: GCA_964427835.1. Lineage (GTDB taxonomy): Bacteria > Campylobacterota > Campylobacteria > Campylobacterales > Sulfurimonadaceae > Sulfurimonas. Next base: position 2,974 of record CAYRVR010000146.1, read on the forward strand.
TATCACCACTGAGTATGTCTTTTGGTTGATAAAAAACTTCACAGTGAAAATCTAATAGTCGTTTACTCTCTTTGACATCATTTTTTGTAACCGTTTTTTCTTTATCGAATGTTAAATTCT
>CAYRVR010000147.1:0-2839 GCA_964427835.1 uncultured Sulfurimonas sp.
ACTTAGATGTGTGCCACTTACGATAAGTTGTAAAATAAGGGCATCATCTTGTTCTATTTCCCGCATAAGAGGCTGTAAAAGCCCATATTCTGCACGTGTTGTAGTTATAACACATATTTTGCGTTTATTCATATCTGTTCATCTGCTTTATAATCTTTATTTGCCCTACTGCCTATAATCTCATCCCAACGCATTGGACTTATTCCATCTGCTGGACGCTTTACAGTAAGGTTTTCTTCACTTAAAACTTCCCCTTTTTTAATTGGTCGAGCTGCTACTATTGATTTGCGAGCTATTGTGATGTTTGGTGTCTCACTTTTACTCGGTTTTTTAATACCATCACCCATCGCTTTTTCTATATTTCGGATCGCTTGCATCATCGCTTTGAGTTCCTCAGGTTCGAGTGACGCTTTATGGTCAGGGCCTTGCATATTTTTATCTAAAGTAAAATGTTTTTCAATTACACTTGCTCCAAGAGCAACAGCCGCAGTTGGTACTTCTATGCCTAAAGTATGATCGCTATAACCATATGCTACATTAAAAGTTTTCCCAATGGTAAGCATCGCTTGAAGGTTTACATCTTCTATAGGAGTCGGGTACATTGTATTTGCATGTAAAACGGTGATATTTTCTTTTGGAGTACCGTTAGAGGTAAGCAGTTCTAAGGCATCGCCAACCTCACGCAGTGTCGCCATACCGGTTGAGAGAACTATTTTTTTCTTCAGTTGCGCAATTTTTTTCAAATAGGGGAGATTGGTAATCTCTCCACTTGGAATTTTAAAAATCTCCAAGCCCAATGAGTCCAACATATCGACACTCTCTAAATCAAAAGGAGTAGAGAGAAACAGGATATTTTTTGTTTTACAATAGGCTATGAGTTCCTTATGTGTCTCTATATCCAATTCAAGTTTTTTAAGCATATTAAATTGAGAGTTGTCCTCATCTTGCATATTTTTTTGCTGATACTCTGCTTTTTTGGCATTTTTACTTACCAGTTTTTCAGCTTTAAAGGTCTGAAATTTAACGGCATCTGCTCCGGCATCACTTGCAGCGTCTATGAGCTGTTTTGCCAGTTCGATGCTCCCATTATGATTTACACCGGCTTCTGCAATAACAAACACACTCATTTGACAATACTCCCTGCTTTTACAAATCCACTTACTTTACATCCTTGCACTACAATAGTTCCACTACCTATAAAGCTATTGTCTTCTACTGCCACATCACCATTAAGCAATGCTCCTGTAGAAATGTGGCAATGGTTAGCAATGTGTGCATCATGCTCTAAAAGTGCTTTAGAATTTATGATGCAGTTTTTTCCAATGTATGCCCCTGCATTTACCATAGCATGATGCATAACAACCGTTCCTTTTTCTATAGTTGCGTGAGGTGAAACGTAGGCAAGTGGCGAGATTATGGTCGGAATTTTAAATGCAAGTGCTTCTAATTTCTCAAAGAGTTTTACCCGTACACTATTGGATTTTATCTGTCCAACAGTCACGAATGCGTACTCATATGTTTGGCGTAATGTTTCAAGTTCATCATCAGTACCAATGAGTGGATAGCCTAAAACTGATTTGGATTCTCCGGTAAATTTTTCAACAATACCGGCAATCGTAAAGCGCCCCTCTTGCTCAATGACATCAATGACACTTTTACAATGCCCACCGCCACCGAGTAAAATAATTTTTTCTTTCACACTACACTACTTGGAATATTAATAATTCTATCACTCAAATATTTTGAGTTTTCAAGTCCGTCATGTTGGCAATTTTGAAACATCTCTAGCTCACTCATTAGTTTCCATATTGGGCGTGTCATAACGCCGTTTGCATTGGTAAATTCTAACAATTCATCCCTCATTTTTTTATCTTTACATATTATAGCATTAAGCCAGTAGTTTGACTGGGCACTATTTGGCTCTTTTATAAACTCTATATCGGTAAAATCTTTAAAAAAGTGTGCATACTTTTGTGCCAAGACTCTTTTTGATACTAAAAAACCTTCTAACTCTTCAAGCTGTGCAACAAGCAGTGCTGCGTTTAGATTAGGAAGACGGTAATTATACCCTATCATATCATGGGCATATTCCCATTTATGAGGTACTTTTGCTGTTGTTGTAAGGTGCTTGAGCCTTTTTGCCAATACTTCGTCATCTGTTACAACAACGCCTCCGCCACCGGAGGTAATAATTTTATTACCATTAAAACTAAAACAGCCCATTGCTCCAAAAGTTCCGGTATGCTTTTTCTTATAAAAACTTCCTAAACTCTCTGCAGCGTCTTCTACTAAAGTAATATGCCATTTGTTACAAATTTTGGCAATGGCATCAATCTCACAAGGGTGTCCAAAGGTGTGCATCGGTACACAGGCTTTGATTATCCTGTTGGTTGTGGTATTGATACATTTATTGTCTTGTAGGGTACAGTTTGTCTCTAAAAATGTTTCTAAACTTGTGGCACTCATACCTAAAGTCTTTAAATCAACATCAATAAAAACAGGCTTCGCTCCACAATAGCTAATGGCATTGGCCGTTGCAATAAAAGTAAGTGCCTGCGTGAGAACTTCATCTCCCTCTTTCACATCTGCGACCATCAGTGCAGCATGAAGTGCACTTGTTCCATTGACTGTTGCAACAGCATACTTTGCTCCTACATAGCTAGCAAAATCTCTCTCAAACCTATCGACAAATGCTCCAACACTTGAGACAAAAGTAGAGTCTATACACTCATTTAAGTATTTTTTTTCATTGCCTCTAAAACGAGGTTCATGCAGAGGTATAAAATCTTTTGTCTGGTAAATATCTTGGATGAAATTAATTATTTTTTTATTCAAGTTG
>CAYRVR010000148.1:0-2820 GCA_964427835.1 uncultured Sulfurimonas sp.
TAAAAGAGCAGATTCAAAAAGACATAATGGTGGCCAATAGAGTGCTTGGGCGTTTGGCACTTTAGAAATATAAATTAAAAAAAGAAGAAAAATTGCATAGAGAATATTTACAAAACAAAGAGAAAATAAATTTTAAATTTGAACAAAATAAAGAGGACTTTATAGTCGATGAATTGCCTATTGAATTTAAAGGGCGTGGGAATTTTATGATTTTACGCGTGAAAAAAGTGGAGATGACGACATGGGATATGATCGCTGCGTTTGCCCAATTTCTGGGTGTACCGGCTGAGAAGGTTGGTTATGCAGGGCTTAAAGATAAACATGCAACAACTACACAGTATATTTCGGTTGAGAAAAAATATGAGAACTCCTTAAAAAAGTTCAAACATCCACAGATAAAAATTATTCAAAAGACGTACCATACGCATGGCATTCGTATGGGTGATTTGGAGGGAAATAGATTTGGCATTAATCTTTTTGGTGTGAGCCAAATAGAGGCAGGACGTATTGAAAAACTTGCACTTAAATCGGTTAAAGATGGTTTGCCAAACTACTTTGGTTACCAGCGTTTTGGACGTGATGAGGACTCTATAGAGCAGGCAAAGGCGATGATAGCAGGAGATTTGCACATTAGTGATGCTAAACTGAAAAAGTTTCTCATCTCTGTCTATCAGTCTGTTTTTTTCAATGCATGGCTTAAAGAGCGGGTTCTTCTTTCACGTGAGCAAAACAGTGGAAAATTTTTACTTTTAGAAGGTGATGTTTACCTCTCAAATGAAGGCAAACTTTTTACCCCTAAAAAAATGCCACAAAAAGATTTTGAAGCACATAAAGTTGTACCGACAGGGTTGCTGTGTGGACGTGATGTATTTCGTGCGCGGGATAAGGCACGAGAAATAGAGGCAAAATATGATGATGAATTTTTGTACGATAAAGGCTTGCGTCGTGAGGCTATTGTCTATCCAAGCGATATTGCACTTGATTATAAAAACCATTTTGATATTTTAAACATATCTTTTTCACTGCCAAAAGGTTCTTATGCAACAGTCTTTTTAGAGAATATTGCAAACAAAAACTTTTCAGCTACTATTAGGAAAGTAAAAAAGTAGCTTGAACGCTGTTTTTTACCACTCCTCTTCTTCCTCATTTATCTCTGAGTCATCATAAGGATCCATATGTGTGAGGATATGGACTTTTTTGTCTGGAAAGAGTGCTTTTATTTTCGCTTCTATTTTATCGGCAACGAGATGGGCATCGTAGAGGGATATACTGACATTAAAAACGAGATGATATGAGATGAAAATATGAGAACCTGACTCTCTCGTTTTAAGATAGTGATAATTCGTTACCTCTTCTTCACTTTTTAAAATAGCTTCAATTTTTTTAATATCATCATTAGGTAGGGCAACATCAAGCAGCATTAAAACTCCTTCTTTGATGATTGGAATAGCAGAATAGATCATATAAAAGGCGATGGCAAGACCTAAAATAGGGTCAATAAGATGCTCTCCTGTGTAATGGATAGCTACAAGTGCAATAAAAACAGCACCATTGGAGAAGAGGTCTGCTTTGTAGTGCACAGCGTCAGCTCTTATGACCATGTTATTTGTCTTTTTTGCAACATAAGATAAAAATGCCACTAAAAAAGCAACCATCACAAAGGAAATGATCATAACTGTCATACCTTCACTGAGATGGTGCACCTCTTGGTGGTGTAGCATCTTATCGACAGCTTCGTAGAGAATGAAAAGTGCTGAGAGCAGTATGACCGTTCCCTCTATAACAGCGGCAAGTGGTTCTAATTTGCTACGTCCAAAATGGAACTGCTCATCGGGATTTTTTTCTGCGTTATGAAGAGCAAAATAGTTAAACATGGAGACAGTTAAATCAAGCAGACTATCAATTGCAGACGCTAAGATAGATACAGAACCACTAATAATTGCAATACCAAGTTTTAAGATAACAAGAATGGCAGCAACACTACTTGCTGCTACTGTGGCTTTTTTTTCTAAACGCAATGACATTCTCCCAAATAATTTAGATACAATTATAGTAAAATTTAACTACTACAGAGATTAAAATGGATATAAAGAGTGTTATAAAAGAGAGAGAAAAATGGATGACCTGGAAAAATATTTTACCCTTGCGTCAAGCATTAGACAATTTAGAAGATGTTGCTTGTGATGTAGAGTTAGGCGATGTTATAAAAGTATCGGGTGCATGCAATGAAGAGAAAATATATGAGACTGCTAAGTTGCTTATGCCATGGCGAAAAGGCCCTTTTCAAATAGGAGAGACTTTTATAGACAGCGAGTGGAAAAGTAATCTGAAATACAATCTTTTACGTCCCCATTTTAATTTAAAAAACAAGCGTGTTGCCGATATAGGATGTAACAATGGGTACTACATGTTTCGGATGCAAGAGGATGAGCCAAAACTTTTAGTTGGATTTGATCCTTCGCCACTCTATAAAACACAGTTTGATTTTGTGAACCATTTTGTCAAGAGTGATATTGTTTATGAGCTTTTGGGTGTGGAACATCTGGAGTTTTACGAAGAGAAATTTGATACTATCTTTTGTTTGGGAGTGCTCTATCATAGAAGTGATCCTGTAGCGATGCTCAAATCTCTTTATAAAGGGCTAGATAAAAAGGGTGAAGTGATTTTAGATACGTTTTATATTGATGGAGATGATGAGTTGGCGCTTTGTCCAGAGTCGAGTTACTCTAAAATACCAAATATCTACTTCGTCCCTACAATAAAAGCGCTGAAAAATTGGTGTATGCGTGCCGGTTTTAGTGGGTTTGAAGTTTTAGAGAC
>CAYRVR010000149.1:0-2804 GCA_964427835.1 uncultured Sulfurimonas sp.
GCTTCTTCTACAACTTTTTTCAAAATTGTATTTTCACCTTTTGAAAGAAGTTTTGCTGTCCACGACTCTTTTGGATCTGCATTTTTGCGCTCTTGAATGGTATGGTAGAGTGTATCTATGACTCCGTAAGCCTCTTGAGTATCAACGACTACATCACTTACTGCATCACCACTCTCTAGCTCTGTAAAAAAGCATGACTTTCTTCCCGTGTGACACGCTACACCATTTTGCTTGACTTTTATAAGTAATGTATCATTATCACAATCAAGGAAAAAAGAGTCTATCTCTTGTGTATGTCCACTACTTTCACCTTTTTTCCAAATACGTTGTTTAGAACGTGAAAAGTAATGTGCTATTTTTGTTGTTAGAGAAAGCGTTAATGCCTCTTTATCCATATATGCCATCATAAGCACTTCGTTTGTACTACTCTCTTGGACAATAACAGGCAAAAGTGCCTGTTTAGACCAATCAACTCTATTTACAATCTCTTCTACCATTATCTTGCCGTTGTTCTTTGTTTAGCATCTTTCATATCAACCCAAATGTTTGGTGTTGATCCACCAGGTGTTAAGAATATTTTTGCATCTTTGTTCTCACGTAGAGCATCATTAAACTTCCCTTGAACATCCATTTGTTTTAATTCTAAAAGTTTTGGTGTTAATGATTTTGCAATAAGTAAATTGGCTTTTGCTTGTGCATTTGCATTAATCGTTATGGCATCAGCTTTCCCTTGTGCTTCAATTCTTGCCTGATCTGCCACACCTTGTGCTTGCGCTGCTTTTTTCAGTGCTTCTTGTTTTGCACGTTGTACCTCTTGTTCTGCCTTTTGCACCTCTTGTTTTGCAATCTGTACACGTTCTATTTGCTCTTTTACTTTTTGTGGCAAAATGATGTCACGTAACTGAATAGATTGCAGAAGAACTGGTTTGTTTTTCAAAGAGTCAATACTTTTTCGTATTCCCTCTTCTATCTCTGTTGCTACCTTGTTACGAATCATAGGAAGTGATTCTGCATCATACTTTCCAATAACATTACGGACAACATCACGCACAACAGGATTTATAATCTTTTCTTCCCATGTAAAACCCCAATTCGAAATTGTTTGTGCAGCATACTGTGCATTGAGTCTATACTGAACTGTCAGCTCAATAGACACAGGAAGCCCTCGTTTATCAAGAACGGTAATCGCTTTTTTAGCATTAATTCCAGAGTTACGATCTGTTATTTCCATGTGTGAAGCATAGTTGATAATACGAACTTTTGTATCTACCAAATAGACTCTTTGAATAATTGGAATAATAAAATGCAATCCTGGTAAAAGTGCTTGATCTGAGTACTTTCCATTTGTACTTAAAATTCCACGCTCACCCTCTTGGACAATTGTAAAAGGTTTAGCAAGAAGGAGTACTACTGCGATGGCTACGAGGACATATATTATTGTCGCTTTTCCCCCACCAAAATTAAAATTCATATCTGGCATTTGTGGTCCTTTTGAACCTCCATTACCTCCAGAGTTAGACTGTTTATTAAAACCGCCACCCTCACTCTTTTTCTTGTTAAAGTAGTCATTCATATCTGACGCCATAGTTATATTCTCTTTCATTTATTTCACTTCATCTACATACGTTAAGTAATGTTCATATTTTTTATCACGTCCAAATACAATATCAAAATATGCACTTTGAATAATCGCTGTAATTTCACCACGGCTTCCACAACCAATTTCACGTGCATCTACAAGAGCAATAGGCGTAATCTCTGCTGCTGTTCCTGTTAAAAATGCCTCATCTGCAACATAAACTTCTTCACGAGTAATGCGTCTGCGTGTTACTTTATAGCCCATATCTTCAGCCATTTCAATAACTGTTTTTTGTGTAATAGAAGCCAAAGCATTATCACTCGGAGGTGTAATAATTTCACCATCTTTTATCATAAAAAAAGCTGCTCCACTTGCCTCTGCAACATACCCTTGATCATCAAGTAGAAGTGCTTCATCATATCCACAGTCAATCGCCTCATATTTCGCCATTTGAGAATTTAAATAATTTGCAGTTGCCTTTGCCTTACCCATATTTGAAGTGTTTGCAGGACGTGTCATTGAAACAATTTTCAAACGGATTCCTTTGCGCATACCTTCTTCACCGAGGTATGCTCCCCACTCCCAAGCTGCAACAGCAGTTTCAACCGGTGCATCTTTATGGTATAGACCCATTACCCCATATCCTAAAAATGAAAAAGGACGTAAATAGACATTATCACCAGTAAATTCATTTTTACGTACAAGCTCTATTTGCGCTGCGTTTAGTTCCTCTACTGAATAAGGAATATTAATTAAAGTCATTTTTGCTGACTCTTTCAAACGTTTTGTGTGATCATTTAAACGAAATATTGCATACCCTCTTTCAGTTTTGTATGCTTTTGTTCCTTCAATTACACCATTTCCATAGTGAATAGTATGTGTAAGTACATGTACTTTTGCATCTTCCCATGCAACAAATTTTCCATTCATCCAAATATATTTGGCAGCATCCATTAAAATCTCCAAGTTATTATTAATTCTCTTATTGTAGCGAAAATGCTGTTCATATAGGATTAAACTTTTTTTTAAAAAGTGACCTTACGCACTTTTGTAAAAAAGTTCGTAAAAGTTACTTATTCTTTCAAAAAGTTTACTTTTTGTAGCTTTAGGGGGTTGTAGGGACTTTAGTCCCTGCCTCTATAATGGGCTTTGCTCATTATAGTGCGTAATATCAGTTAAAAAGAAAGATCTTAGTAAGGATATTATATAATATCTTTATAAGTAT
>CAYRVR010000150.1:0-2753 GCA_964427835.1 uncultured Sulfurimonas sp.
CTCTCAATTTTAAATTTTTTTTTAACACTTAAAGAAATATTCTTCTCAAAATTTGTACCCTCAAATGTCATCATGTCCACCAAATCAACATAAGAAATATTATCTTTTAGACTCTCATCAATCTTTTTAAATTCACCATTAAATGCGCTATAGATATAGCTATTTGCTTTCAAGGCATTGTCATAAGTGTTATCGTCATACAAAGAGGTACAGTCATCAATACTTTTGCCTCTTTGCGTGGGGTGTATGCCCTCACTACCTCTACGGTTGCTAAATTCATAGCCTAAAAACTTCTTCTCTGCTTTTTTCTCACCTGTTTTAACCACAGTTACTTTTTGCGTGTACGCCATGATAAAATAGAGTAATTTCTCTTTTTCTGTGTTACGTACCTGTGTGAGTATCTGTGCATCTGTACCTTTAGCACTATGCAGATGCTCCTGCATGATTTCATGTTCTAGCAACTTGCTACTAGGCGTATCACTAAAAAGTGTAAAATAGTCTTCTGTAGGTATACCCTCCCACACATAAGAGAGATACTTTTGTAATGGATTTTCTATGCCGTTTATCGTAATATCTTGTTTGGTGTCAAAAAGTTTTTCAATGGCATTTACTACTTTTACATGCAACATATTATTTTTTCTTCTGAGAAATAAAATAACCGTATTTGTACCTGTCGCCATAAAGGTATTGGAGCCTAGTTCTGTGATAGCCACTATGTCAAAATATTTGAATATTATCTCTCTAGCTTTGGTATAGATACCGCTATTATTTAGTATACTGCTTGGCAATATAATACCTGCTATACCACCGTCTTTTAGGAGTTGCTTGGTTCGCTCAATAAAGAGGGCTTCTATCTCAGAACTCTGCTCTGTGAGGTTTTTATAGAGTTCAAAGTCCTCTTCATTGTAGGTTTTTCCTATATTTTTAAATGCAGAAACAGAGTACGGAGGGTTCGACAGGACCATGTCAAACTGTTTGTTGTCTTGCGTATAATTTTTGTCTCTTTTTGCAAGCTTAGCTTTATACTCTTTGGTTTTTGTAAAATTAGAAAGCCCATCCCCATGTATCACTTTAGCAAGTCCATCACCATGCAAGTAACACCCTACTTTTGCCGTTTTTACAAGCCTATAGTCTTTTTCTATACCATAGATATAGTCATATGCCCAGTCGAAATGGTCTTCTTTCCAACTCTTTATCTTTCTGGCTGTATCACTTATAAAATCATCATGAGACATAGCATTAATGTTTTTTTGTATCTCGTCCATTGCTTCGGTAATAAAGTGCCCAGAGCCCACTGCATAATCTATAACATTGGGTAAAAGTTCATCTTTTACCCCTCTTTCGAGTTTCTCATAAATCACCTTGTCAAAAGGGATACTTCTAATAATAAATTTGGCTATAGGCACAGGAGTAAAAAACTGACCTACTTCTTGCTTCAGTCCTGTAGTAAGGAGTAGTTCAAAAAAATCACTTAAAAACTGTTGTTTTTTTGTATAGCGTATCCTGTAGTTTTGGAGAAGTTCCACTACCTCTTTTACTACAATTGCATTTTCTTCAAAGGTATCTTGGTCAAAGACATCTTTTATAGCAAATTCATTGTTTTTTTGTAAACGTATTTTGGTAAATTCATCCAATAACTGCTGCTTCAAACTACTATCGAGTTCTCCAAATTTTTCTTCAAACTCTACATCACTTAAATCCGTCACTTCTTTGTCTAAAAATGCTTTCATACCTTGCTGGTAGAGGTCTGTCAGTCTTTTTTGAAAAGAGACATGCGTATCTTCACCCTCTAGCCATTGAAACCATAGCTCTTCATTGGGTTTGGTCTTTTTTTCATCCATAATTTTACATAAAAATAACGTAAATATTTTCGAAAAAGCATTGGGTTTATCGGAGACTACGTTATGACGCAATATCTCCATAAATCTGTTAAATATTTTTGAGCTGTCTTCTGCTGTAATATCTTTAAGTTCTTTGGGTGTAAGGGCTTTGCTTTCATAATTATATGCAGTGACCCACGCATCAAAAACACCATTGTTTTTAGTGAGTTTGTTCCAACGATCATAAAAATCTTTGACGTTACTGGTACTTCGGTACTCTTCTTCTATCTTAATAATTTCATTTTTATATGCTACGCTTTTGCCCTCTAGTCTAGAAGTATATAAAACTAAAATTTCTACTTTTCTATCTTGTTGGAAATATGTAAAGATCTGTCCACCATTTTTTTGTAAGTTGGAAAACTCTTTTTCAAATTCTTTACCCCATGTTTTACACTCTATCATCATATAGGGAGTATCGTTTTGGGTGACTAGAATGTCGAGTCGTCCACTTGTTCCATGACCCGTATCCCATCGTTTTTCTAAAATAATATTTTCAGGATTATATCCTTTTTCGAGCAGTCTATCTACACACTCCAGTACAACGAGGTCTTCGGGTTTTGTATAGTTTTGTATGGATTTTTTCGTATCGTTGAAGAATATTTTTGAACCGAAATTAATGTGCTTTTTTGTATTGTCAAATTCTATACTATAGTTATTGTGAGAAGAGTAGCGCTTATGATACACAGAAACAGTATTCTCTTTGGGCGTAAATCCCAATGCTTCAATCAACTCGATCACTGCGCCCTCCTTTTTGTCTGCAAGTATATCTCTTTGTGGAACATTATGGTGAAAATATTTCAAATTGACATAATTTTATCACAGTGTACCCTGCTCATACTGGGCACGCATCTTCTCTTTCTCTTTCTCCCTCTT
>CAYRVR010000151.1:0-2728 GCA_964427835.1 uncultured Sulfurimonas sp.
ATAAATATAGAGAGTGTTTGTCCATGAGCAAATGCCATGCGTGTAAGCCAAGAACTTAAAAGTTCATTCTCTTTTGGCTGCAAAACAATATGAAACTTATACCCTTGAACCCAATCTCTTTTTCGTTTATATGTTGACTTTTTCAAAACATTGCAATTAGAGTGTTGGAAGATACTCTATATCTTCAAGAATGATTTTTTCCCGACCTGATTTGATTGCTTTTACAGAAGCTTTTTTAAGAAGATTTACTGTTCTGCCAATCAAGCCCTCAGATTGATGATACAAAGTATTGATAATTTCAGTGTTGGTAGCTAGATTGGAAGCTTCTTTGAGTGGCAGACAGGTTTCATAGGTGGCCACAAATGAGCGGAATTTTTTATCATTACTCCAGCGTGGTAATTCTATTGAAGGAAACCTTGAATCGGTTTCACTTCCTATAGAAAGTGCAGCATGTGCTTCTCGCGTACCGGCTAAAACAATAGTTAAAGAGAGTTTATTGCTGAGTTGTTTTAAGTCACTTACAAATGCACGTTGCTTGGTTAAATTTCCTGTAAGTGCGGAATGAATCTCATCTATGAGTATCATTTTTGTGTTGAGTTTGTCTAAGTAATGTTCAACAAGTCTTTCTTTTTCAAGTACTTTTTCTGTTCCTTTATGGGGAATACATAACTCATCAAGTATATAACTGTAAAGTTTACTTTCATTTGGTGAATTAGGTGCTTGAAGATAAATGATAGGAATTTCATAAACAATATCTCCATGTTCATTTTCTCTTTCTATGGTTTTGTTATGCAAGTCATAAAACTTTCTGAGTATTGCAGTTTTTCCATTGTTTGAATCCCCATAAATTAATAAGCCCTCATGACGCATTTGCGGAGGATCGCTAAATTTTTCTTCTAAAGTCTCAAGTAATGTGACGGCAGCACGGTAGCCTATCCAGACATCAGATTTGCATTGTTTGATTCGTTCATCATCACTTTTGTTAAGGTATTCTTTTGCTTTTTTAGTTAGTCTTCTGTTGTTCATGTTTCTCTCAATCTACGGGATAATATTCAAAGCTGTCATCGTCAGCATCATTAAAATTGTTTGTATCTTGTTTAGGCATATCTTGCAAGAGTGGTTCGCTATGAAATATCTTTTCTTTTTCATACTCTATAGTTTCTTGCATATGCTTTTTGGAACTGATGGCTTTGCGTACTGATTTTTTTTCTCTTTTGGATTTTTGGGCATATTCATAGAGTTTGTTGTATGCCCGAAAAATATCATGAGACTCTATTCCTCTACCTGTTACCTCTTTTTTCGCTTCTGAGATTGCTTTACGTAACTCTTTGAGGTTGATTGCCGGTCGTTTGATGTCGCTGTAAGGTACTACAATATAATCATTAATGTCGTCATCATAGACATATATTTTACTAATGTCTCTTGGATCTCTTCTGCATGTCACTTTTTTTGGCTGAATATCTTTGGTTATTGTTTTGTAGCTTACAGGAATAATCCACTTTCTGAGTGTCTCTGAAAAATAGGTGATGTAGTCTATGGTGATACCGGTTTTTTGAACGGTTCTTTCAATTGCCGGTAGGAGAGTCATACGAAGTTTGAGTGTATCTGCCGGCAGAGTTGGTAAAAATGGTATGGCACCGTCTTCAACACCAAGCATACCCTGATAAAATTTTTCTTCCGGTGTCATGCCAAGAGAGCTGTGAATAGATTTATGATAAATATTGACAATAAACTCAATAAACCACTGTTGCAGCTCATCAAGTGTCATAGAAGCTTGTTTTTGTGCATCATAAGTTCCTTTTTGTGTTATATTTGAAAAGGTACTTCCCGGTAAAATGTGGACACCATTCATTGCAGTCTCGATTGCTCGTTCAACATGTCCGCCAAACTCGGGGCGGGCAACCGGACGATAGATGTGGGTAATGCGGTACTCCTCTGCAAATTTTTGTAAGCTTTTGCTACGAAACTCTTTTGCATTGTCAACATGGATTGTTCGCGGTAGTCCATATGTTGGCCACTCTCCATCAATATTGTAATGTTTTAAAAACTCATCTTTTGGCAAAATTGCATTTAGCAAGCATTGTCCTACACTGAAATAACTTGGAGCTTCAAGTGAAATGTAAAAACCGTAAATCATTCTGCTAAAAACATCTATAGCCAAAGTGATATATGGTCGTCCTATCTCTTCTCTGGACTCTTCGTCAACTATGATAACATCCATAGGAGTATGATCAATCTGTATGACATCAAGGGGCATATGAACATCGGGAAATTTTCCGGGTGTACCTCTTGTATCACGAACATTTAATCCTTTGCGATGTTTTGCAATAAGTTTTGGGTTGATGTTCTTGATTCGATTGCGTATTGTGTTTTTATTGGGTGGTGTTAAATCAAGATTTTTACATTTTTCCTCAATTTTCATATAAATTACAGAGAGTGGATATTGTTGCTTGTCTAAAAAGAACTCTTCTAAAACAGACTCAACAACTGCGTTTATAGCTGGATTAAGACGACTCTGCCCTTTAGCTCCACAGTTTTGAAATGAGTTACTTAAAGAACTTACCGTACCGTAAGTTTCAAATCGCTCAATCCATCTGTAAAGTGTAGCAATACCTTTGTTATGTTTCTTTGCTACTTTTTTAACATCTTTGGCAGTGCGGTTGTCTAGCTTAAGAAGCGGTTCAATTATCAAATAACGCTCTTTTGCCTCTTCAAATTCATCATCATT
>CAYRVR010000152.1:0-2603 GCA_964427835.1 uncultured Sulfurimonas sp.
AAATTGATAACTTTAGTAAAATTTTTGATGGCTTCAGCATTGGAAGTAATGACCTTACGCAGCTTACTTTAGGAGTGGATAGAGACAGCGAAATCGTTGCGTTTGATTATGATGAACGTGATGAAGGTGTTAAAGAGATGATACGCCTTGCAGTAGAAGGATGTAAACGCAATGCTCGTCACAGCGGTATCTGTGGACAAGCACCTTCTGATTATCCAGAGATGGCAGAGTATCTTGTACGACTTGGTATTGATTCGATGAGTTTAAATCCTGATAGTGTGCTCAAAACTATTCAAAATATTGGTGCACTAGAGAAAAAACTACAAAAATAGATGGAACATTTACTCCAACAAATTACACCCTTAGTCTCAGAGTATGGACTTATCATCATCTTTATAGGGATGATGGTAGAGGGAACTGCTATGATTTTGATTACCGGCTTTTTATGTTATATGTGTGTTTTTTCATTAGATGAGGCTTGGATTATAGCACTTTTAGGTGCTGTGGCAGGGGATCATGTTTGGTTCTATTTAGGTCGTGGCTATGGAAAAAAAAGTAGTAGAGAGATTTTCTTCATTACAAGTAAAATTCACGCAAGCTCTTTCACTCATCAATTCCAAAGCAGACCTTGTTGCACTTTTTGCCCGCTTTATCTATGGTGGAGCAATCATTTTTCCTTTGACTCTTGGTATACAAAACTATTCAAAAAAACGCTATTTGTTACTTGATGCCATAGGTGATGGTATTTGGGCAATTGTTGGTCTAGGGTTGGGATACTACTTTGGTAATGGTATTGAAATTCTCTTTGGTAAAATTGAAGAGGTAGAGCATTTTCTTTTGGTTGTAGTTGTTATTGTTGGAATTGTGTGGTTTTTTAAAAGAAATACTTCATATAAAATGAGTAAATAAAAATAATTATATTTACTTTCTGTTATTAATAAAGTTTTATAATTTTACTAAATAAACTTGATACAAAAAGGCTAAACAATGAAAAACAAACTTATTCTTTCAACGATCGTTGCAACACTTTTAGTTGGTGCTACAGCACTCAGTGCAAATACAGATGGGCTTAATGACTCTGTTTCTAAAAAAGAGCAAACTGCACTAACACATTCTACAAATCTTAAAGGAGATGCAAGCGCACAAGCAAAAGTAGAAGAGACAATATCTAAAGATCACTATATGGCTAAGCTTGATGCTGATAACTTTAAAACAGAGGCGCAAAGAGATGATGCTATGCGACTTCATAAAATTGTAGATAAGCAGTTACATATCCATAATTCTATGAGTAAAAAAGCACCAAAAGAAGTTATGGATGGCTTAAAAGAGACTTTTGTCGCACTCAAAGCATTACAAATGAACAATGTAAAAGAGGCTAAAAAGGCGCTTACATCGGCTACAAAACTCTTTGATACAGCCTTTAAAAACAATCCTCAATTATCTCTTGTGCCGATTGCGCAAAAAGTTGAAGTGAATGACTTTACAGGTAATGCTAAAACGATTAAGCATATTATAAACGCTGCACAAAAACTACTTGCTGATAATGATACACAAGCTGCTAGGGCTATATTACTCCCTCTTCAAGATGAGATGACATTTTCTACACAGCTCTTACCGATGAAAATTTATCCTCAAGCTACAAAACAAGCATTGAAAGACTTAAATAAAGGAAAGAAAAAACAAGCATTTGGAGACATAGTAACTGCTTTAAATTCTACTGTAGTAAGTACAGTAGTTCTTCCTTTACCATTATTAACGGCACAAGATTTAGTCTTAGAAGCTTCTAAACTTGAAAAATCTAAAAAAGATCAAGCACTGAAACTCTTAACATCTGCACAAGATGAACTCACAAAAGCAGAGCTTTTAGGATATACAAAAAAAGATTCTAAAGCGTACAAATCTCTAGAAAAAGAGATTTCTAATATAAAAACTGAGATTAAAGGCAAAAATATGGTTGATAAAATGTACGACCACATCAAAAACAGTTTTGAAAAGCTCATAGCCAAACATAAAAAAGAAGCAAAACAAGATAATGCAAAATAAATTTTTGATTGTTACGCTCACCATCTTACTTCTCTTTCTTATTGGAGGAGGGGTAGGCATATATTATCTGCTTCAGAAGCCTAGTTCTCAAGATAATTCTGGTGTAGTAAAAAAGCAAGTGAATCCAGCAGATGAAACCCTTTCAGAAGTCGGTCCTCTCTACCCGTTGGAACCTTTTACCATAAATTTAAAAAATGCAGATCAAAAAGATGTTTATCTTAAAGTGACACTCTCTCTTGAACTCGATTCCAAACTTTTAGAGAATGAATTAAACGCAAAAAATGCTGTCATTCGTAATCAAATCATTATGATTCTCAGTTCTGAAACGATTGAAGATATATCTTCTGATACGGGAAAAGTTAAGGTATGTAATAGCATTAAAAGGAAACTCAATGCTATGCTCACAGATGGACAGATACGAAATGTATATATTGTGAATTTTATTGTGCAATAATTCTGTATTAAGGCATAGCTAATTCAATAGTAATATAATTAGCTATAGTTGAAACAAACTATAAAATAAAAAGGAAAAAACTATGTGGAAATGGCATCAAAATCTT
>CAYRVR010000153.1:0-2574 GCA_964427835.1 uncultured Sulfurimonas sp.
GCCAGAATATTTAACTTTTATTATTGAGTTTACTGTACATTACCCATTCCCCCCTTTTTTTACACTTTTTATTCGGAGATAAAGCTTTAGCTTTACAAGCTAAATAAAAAAACTGTGTGGCTCTCTACGAATCTTCGGCGGCTCTCTACCGTTATAAAAAATGCAAAAAAGAGGGGAGATGGGTAATATACTGTTTTGGCTTTATATCTATGCCAAGTTTTCCCCATATTCTGCAAAGCTCCATATGGGCTACCTTGCTCTTTTTATTATTTCAATACTCTGAAAAAATGGGAGTGAAAACATAAGTGAAGAGCCTAAAAAAGAAACAAAAAGCATACAATGAATTACTGCTTTTAATCAGAAGTTCATGTACTATCTTAAGCTAAAATATTGTATTGAGGTTTGACATGAAATTTAGACTTGGAGAACTTTTTAGTGGTCCTGGGGGTATAGGCTATGCCGCTACGGTATCAAAATTAGTAACTAGTAACGGTGAAGAATTTAGCATTCAACACGCTTGGGCAACTGATTATGACAAAGATACTTGTGATACTTTTGCACACAATATTTGTAACGGGAGAAGTGATACTGTTATTTGTAAAGATATAAGAAAACTAGATTTTAACAAGCTTCAAAATATATCCGATATTGATGGGTTAGCCTTCGGCTTCCCTTGTAATGACTTTAGTATGGTAGGTGAGCAAAAAGGTATAAATGGAACATTTGGTCCTTTGTATAGTTATGGTGTGAAAGCTTTAAAGAAATTTAAACCAATGTGGTTTTTAGCAGAAAATGTAGGAGGCTTAAGAAACTCAAATGAAGGAAATGCTTTTAAAACAATACTAAAAGAGCTAGAAGATTCTGGTTATACAATAACTCCACATCTTTACAAGTTTGAAGAGTATGGTGTGCCACAAGCACGCCATAGAATAATAATAATAGGTATTCGTAATGACTTAGAAAAAGTATTTAAAGTACCGTCACCTTTACCTTACAAAGATATTGATAATACATCACGGACAGCTATCGAGAATCCTCCTATTCTGGTAGATGCTCCAAATAACGAACACACAAGACATGCATCACAAGTCATCGAACGCTTAAAACATATAAAGGCTGGGGAAAATGCGTTTAATGCTAATCTCCCTAAAGATTTAGAGTTAAATGTTAAAGGCGCAAAAATAAGTCAAATTTATAAAAGGCTACATCCTGAAAAACCATCGTATACAGTTACAGGTAGCGGAGGTGGTGGCACTCACGTTTATCATTGGTCAGAAAATAGAGCTTTAACAAATAGAGAAAGGGCTAGATTACAAACATTCCCTGATGACTTTGTTTTTCTTGGCTCTAAAGAAAGTGTAAGAAAACAAATTGGAATGGCTGTGCCATCCCAAGGTGTAAAAATAATATTTGATTCTCTTTTAAAAACATTTGCTGATATTGAATATGAATCAATAGATAACAATGTAAAATTGGAGTATCGAGATGAGCGATGTCTTGCTTTCGGATGATTTATTTTCAGAAGTGCTTTTAAATCCTGCTAAAGATGGAGCAGATGAATTATTCATCGTATCAGGCTACGCTTCCGCTGTTATGGCTTCATATCATATGGAGCAATTAAAAAAAGAACGAATTGATGTTAAAATTAACTTACTCGTTGGAATGACAAGTCGTGATGGTCTGTCATTAACAAACCATCAAACTTTTAAAAGTTTGATGGAGAATGATTTCCCCAAAAAATTTAGTTGCTCTTATTTAACAGAATATCCCCCCGTACATTCAAAAATTTATTCATGGTTTAAAGATGGAAGTCCTGTAGATGCATATATTGGTTCTGCTAATTATTCTCAACAAGCATTTGTTTTAAAGTCTCAAAAAGAAATAGCAAGTAAATGCAATCCTGAAAGTGCATATGATTATTATGAATCACTTGTAAGTCAGTCAATTTATTGCACTCATCAAGAAGTTGAAGAACAAATTGCATTTTATAATAGCCAAAATGTAGCTCTTTCTAACAGAGATATTATTGAAGAGGAAAATTCTGATTATGAGGCACCAGTTGGTTTAGATAAATTAACAGTTTCTTTATTACAAACAAATGGGAAAATTCATCAATCAAGTGGCTTAAATTGGGGGCAAAGAAAAGGTCGGGAGAAAAATCAAGCCTATATACCTTTGCAGGCTGATGTTTGGCGCTCAGACTTTTTCCCTGAAATTGGGCAACATTTCACAGTTAAAACTGACGATAGGAAAATACTCCTGTTTACTCGCGCCCAGCAGAACGGGAAAGCATTACATACACCATCAAATAATAGTCTAATGGGGGAGTACTTTAGAAATAGACTAGGAGTAGCAAATGGAGAATTTGTTACAAAAGAAGACCTTCTTAGGTATGGTAGGACTACAGTTGATTTTTATAAAACTGATGAAGAAGAGTATCAAATGGACTTCTCAACTTAAAAGAATCTGGTAGTAGCTTAATCGACACTAATGCATCAAATCATAAATCACAGATTTAACTCTACCGTTTTCTGCCACCCAAAAATGGCGACATAATTGAGTTCATAAAGTTGT
>CAYRVR010000154.1:0-2546 GCA_964427835.1 uncultured Sulfurimonas sp.
TCAAAAAAAGAGATAGCTTTTGCACAAACTTACTTTGCAATTCAAACAAGAAAACAAGAGTTAATAGAACAAAGACTTGAACTTGAAACTAGATTAAAAGCAAGAGCAAAACTAAGAGAATCTGAAACAGAACTTTCTAAAAACATTTATGAAAGAGGTGTTGACAATAGTGGTTTTGCAAGGATTCGATCACAAGGTGATCAAGCTTTATTTGGTGGATATAGCACAATGGATATGAAAAATAAACTTAATATTTCACAAAATAGACCATTGGCTGATTTTTTAACTGTTTTTTTTGATAAAAATTGACCCACTTTTTTGAAAACTTTTGACCCACCTAAGTAGTGAAATTTAACTACACTTATGTTGTAAAAATCAACATAAGGAAACAGGAGTGTTAAGAATGGAAGATTGGGTCAGTATCAAAAATCTACGAGCAAAAAATCCAGATTTAGGTACAAGGAAAATAGCAGAGTTATTAGGTATTAGTCGAAATACTGTTAAAAAAGTATTGGCGAGTGTTGATGCTCCAAAGTATAAAAGCACAACATCTGCAATCAATGAGCATGTATTACCCTTTGAGGGTTTTATTAAAGAGTCATTTTTAACAAAGAAACTAAAAGCTTCTCGTATCCTCAAAGATATAATCTCTAAAGGGTATAAAGGAAGTCAATATGCACTTTATGCATATATCCGCAATGAGTTAAAACCTCTCCAAGATGAATTGTCACGCAATAATCCAAATGCTTATAAATCTTACGAAACAGCGCCTGGCGAACAGATGCAGTTTGATTGGGCACACTATACAGTGAGTATTGGAGGTGAGCTGACAAAAATATATATTCACCAAACAATCCTAGGCTACAGCAGATACAAGTCTTATAGTGTAACACTTTCCATAACACAAAGTGATGTACTCAATGCCCTTGAAGAGAGCTTTATTTTCTTTGGTGGAGTATGTGAACGCATACAGGTAGATAATGCAAAAGTATTTATTGATAATGCTTCAAGAGATAACCTTGTATGGAATAAACGCTTTTTACACTTCTGTGGCTTTTATGGCATAAAGCCGACAAGAAGTATCCCTGCTCATCCCTGGAGTAAAGGTAAAGTTGAAAAGCCATTTGATTATGTAGAGAACCATTTCATCTTGGGAAATGAATTTAGAGACTTTAGTGATTTACAACAAAGACTTCAAAAATTTGAGGAGGAGACAAACGCTCTTTTACATGGGACTACCAAAGAGATAACAAAAGTACGCTTCGCAAAAAAAGAGCAACAAGCTTTAAACCCTCTCCCAATTGATCAAAAAACTGGCGAAATACGAAGATATATAGGTTTTAAAGAGGAGTTTAGAAAAGTAACGAAAGACTCTCTTATCTCCTATAAAGGCAATAAATATTCAGTTCCTCACTACTTTGCATCCAAAGAGGTATGGCTTAAAGTACTCTATGGAACAACTTTGCAGATATTCTCCACAAAAAATAAACTCATTGCAACACGCTCTATCTCTTTATCTAAAGGGGGAGTGTTTATCAACAAAGAACACTACAAGGGTTATAGAGCAGATGGGTTTGACACTACTGCTAAATCTAAATCAAGACTTCAAACAAGGTTTGCAAACTATGCCAAAATAAATCAGTTTATTGAAAATGTCAAAGTGCAAAAAAGGATCAATGTGAGTAATCATCTGTATAAAATTGCAAATCTATTTGAGTATTACGATAATGCTGATTGCATTATAGCTATGGATGAGTGTTTCACCCTAAATATGTTTAATGCCACTATCATAAAAGGCTTTATTACACAACAAGCAAAAGTTAAAAAAGAGGATATCAGCCTCTTCAATGTAGATCTCCCAAAAGGGGATGTAAAACGAAATTTACAGGAGTATAAATTATGAGAAAAAGTGGACCAATACAGTTAGAAAACGGCTCTATGAGTGCTAATATTGAGAGTTACTGTAAATTACTCTCACTATCTTCAATTGCAGACAATTATGAGCATATGGCAATGGATGCCACAAATTCAAAGATATCATATCAGGAGTATCTCTACAAACTCTTACAACAACAAATTATTGACAGAGTTGACAGAAGTGTCAATGCCAAGATTAAAAAAGCAGGATTTCCCCATATAGCCACTTTAGAGATGTTTGATTTTACATTTCAGCCAACTATTGATGAAAAACTACTAAGAGAGTTAGCAACACTAAACTTTTTAAATGATGCAAAAAATATTTTATTAGTAGGAGCTCCAGGTGTTGGTAAAACACATCTGGCAATAGCTATAGGACTTGAAGCTACCAAACAAAGAAGAAGAGTAAAGTTTATTACAGCTGAAGAGCTTACAAATGAACTTATTGCTGCAAGGCAGAGTAATACTCTAGCACACTATCTTGAAGCCTCTTCAAGGATAGAGTTGCTTATTATTGACGAGATAGGATATCTTGATATTCAAAAAGAGTCAGCATCACTCTTTTTTAGACTCATCTCAAAGCGATATGAAAAGAGTTCTACAATTATTACCACCAATAAACCATTTGA
>CAYRVR010000155.1:0-2499 GCA_964427835.1 uncultured Sulfurimonas sp.
GCAACAGACTTATAACTACTCTCAATAGAATAGAGCGTGCAGATTATGGCGTTTGCAAAGAGTGCGAAGAGGACATTTCCATAGAAAGACTCAAACTTGTACCAGAATCAGAGTATTGCATTGATTGTATGAATGAATTAGGGATATAAATGCATCAATTGCACTCTTAAAAAAAAGTAAATTAAAGTTTTAGAATAGTAAGAAAATTGAATTTTAAAAGAAGTGGCTCCCGACGCTGGAAACTATCGTATATATATAGAGTGTAAACCCACCTTTTATTCTTAAATCACTTCATGCATTTTGACATAATTTCGCTGAAAAATATACAAAGTTGAGGATAAATCTCAAACCAATTTCTAATACTGGACATATTCCATTTGCTTATTGCTCCTGTGTAGCAAAATACATTACTTTAAAAGCATATGCTTCAGTAGGGAAAGAGCCTTTAGATTTTGTCTTTCTTTTGATGGTTGCATTAAGAGATCCTATTGGATTTGTAGTGTAAATTAGCTTTCTGACTGAGTCTGGATATTTAAAAAAAGTGACTAACTCTTCCCAGTTGTAAGCAAGAAGCCTTCTTTTGCACTTCCAAAAATAGTATTGTCATATAAAATATATGTTTCCATCTGTACAAGGAAAATCAGCTATAAATTGTTCCATAATTTCTTTCACAGTAAACACCTTAAAAAAATAATTTTTAAATTGCAGAATATCGAAAAAATACTGATGTCTAATAATACTTATTTTTGTTTAATTTAATTTGTTTTAGATATGATACCATCTTCATTTTGAAAATTAATATAAGGAAAACAAAAGTGACAACAAAAAAAATGAAAACTCTACTGTTGACGAGCTCGCTCTTAGCAACACAAATGCTAATAGCTCAACCTACAAATGATGAGTTATTACAAAGAATAGAAAAACTGGAATCTAAACAGAGTATTAGTGATAAGATAAAACTTGGTGCAGACTATCGCTTCTCATATGACAATATATCTTATAAAATGGCAAGTGGTGACCATGTCTCAAATCCATCACTACTTACAAATAGATTATGGCTGAAGATGGCTTATACAGAAGATGATCATCTCTCATTCCATGCAAAACTTGCTTACAATAAAGTGTTTGGTCAGCCAAATCTAACAGCTGATAATACATTTGATACATTTGACTGGTTTGGTTCAACGACAAATACAGACAATCAATTACGTGTAAAAGAGGCTTATATTGATTATAAAGATTCTTCACTTTTTGGAGTAAATATTCCTTGGAGCTTTGGTGTAGGTAGAAGACCTACAACATATAATCAATTAATATCTTTACGCGATGATGAAGCAGCATCATCACCTCTTGGGCATATTGTTTGTGCAGAATTTGATGGGGGACATCTTGGATTTAATTTAGCAGGTGTAACAGGAATTTCTGGAGCATATATCAAATTCGCTGCAGGACGTGGTTTAAGCACAGTACAACCAAGTGTTTATCCTACACCTCTTGCAAAAAGTGGCTCAAATATTAATATGTTTGATACCAATATTGTTTTTTATTCAGACAAGAAGCTTCATACTGAAATGCAACTGCTTCATGCAACTAATTTAGTAGATATTACAAATGCTGGTTATGATAATACAGGAACATTTTCTCCCGCTAATTATAATGCAACACTACACACAGTAGGTGATATGAATTTAGGAAGTTTTATGGTGAAATATACAGAACCATCTCTTCATAATAGCATCTTTTTTGCTTCATTTGCTATAAGTCAAACAGATCCAAAAAGTGGTGAACGTATGCTTGGAAGCAGTGATAAAAAAACAGGTACAAGTTATTGGGTTGGTGCGCAAACACAATCTTTTCTTTCAAAAAGAGGAAAATGGGGTATAGAGTATAACCATGGAAGTAAATATTTTCGTTCATTTACATACTCAGAAGATACTGTCGCAGGTTCAAAACTTGCTGCACGTGGAGATGCATATGAAGTTTATTTTACAGAATATCTTTATAAAGAGTTAAGTTGTCAAATTCGTTACACATATATCGACTACAAATATACAGGAAGTCAAGGTTTCTTTGGAAGCCAAACAGGAACACCAATGTTGATTAGTGACCTCACGCAAGCACCAGCATCAGGAAGTGACCTTGCTAAAAATGTAGTAGATACAGCACAAGATATACGTATTTATCTTCGCTATAGATTTTAAGTAGTAGCTCTACTCAAGCTTTTCATATATGCCAGCATATTTTATGCTGGTATTTTTCTATCCTCTAATTCAATTCCTTATTAATAAACACTAAAACTTTAAAAATTTTTTATAATTGACAAATCTATTGGACAAGCAGAAACAATGAGAGAATATGAAATACTTAAAAACATTTGAAATATATTTAATTGGAAATAAAGTTTTATGAGATTTCTTAAAAGGAGCTATAAGTCCCTATATCGTGTGGCTCCGGATGCTGGAAATTCTAGAATTATACAATAAAAACTATGTAAGACCA
>CAYRVR010000156.1:0-2162 GCA_964427835.1 uncultured Sulfurimonas sp.
TCTGGAACATTAACATACGAAGGTGCAAATCAAGTTGTTAAAGAAGGTTTTGGAATTACTACGGCTGTTGGTATTGGTGGAGATCCAATTATTGGTCTTTCATATAAACAACTTTTACCAATGTTTGAAGCAGATCCAGAGACAGAAGCGATTGTGATGATTGGTGAAATTGGTGGAGATCTTGAAATTCAAGCTGCTAAACTTATTAAAGAACAAATTAAAAAACCTGTTGTTGCATTTATTGCAGGACAAACTGCTCCTAAAGGAAAACGTATGGGTCATGCAGGTGCTATTATTTCTGGAACTGCGGGAACTGCAGCTGAAAAAATGGCAGCATTAGAAGCTGCTGGTGTAAAAGTCGTTGTTTCTCCTGCGGAAATAGGAAAGGCTGTGGCAGAGGTTTTAGCGAAAAAATAGTTTGATGAGCTTGTGTGAGCCCGCTTATGTTACATATTGTAATTTAGGTAGGTGTTTGTAACACATTTTAATCGGAAAATTATATAAACTAAGATAATCTTTAGTCAAAAGATTGATATGCAAACTTTAAGTTTGCATTTTTAAAGAGGAGAATGAATGGGAACTTTTAAAACTGAAAATCCTGGTGATCAACCTGTATGGGTGAACACAAACAACTGTAAAGCATGTGATATTTGTGTTTCTGTATGTCCATCAGGCGTACTTGGAATGGTATATGAACCAACATCAACACTTGGAGCGATGATATCAATTGATTATCCTGATGCTTGTATAGGTTGTAATGAGTGTGAACTTACATGTCCGGATTTTGCTATTTATGTAGCAGACAGAAAAGAGCTTAAAGCTGCTGGCAAAAGTTTTGCAAAATTAACTGATGAAGCGAAGAAAAGACAAGAAGCAATTGTAGCAAACAATTACATGTCTTTAAAACAAAAAGGAGCTAAATAATGAGAGAAGTTATCTCAACTGGTAATGAACTTGCTGCAAAAGCTGCTGTTGAAGCAGGAGCAAGATTTTTTGGTGGATATCCAATTACACCATCATCAGAAGTTATGCACGTTTCATCTGACCTTTTACCAAAGGTTGGTGGTACAGCTATTCAAATGGAAGATGAGATTGCTGGTATATCAGCTGCTATTGGTGCTTCAGCTGCGGGTGTGAAAGCATTTACTGCTACTTCAGGACCTGGTATTTCACTTAAAGCAGAACAAATTGGTCTTGCATTTATTGCTGAGATTCCACTTGTTATTGTAAATGTTATGCGTGGTGGTCCATCTACTGGTCTTCCAACTCGTGTTTCTCAAGCGGATATTGGTCAAGCACAATACCCGACTCATGGTGACTATGCATCAATTACTTTATGTGCTGGTTCTCTTTCTGAGTGTTATACACAAACAGTACGTGCATTTAACTTGGCTGAAAAATATATGACGCCTGTTTTTATGCTTCTTGATGAAACAATTGGACATATGCATGGAAAAGCTGATCTTCCAGATATTGAAGAGATTGAAGCTGCAATTGTTGATCGTGAAAAATTTCATGGAGATCCTGCAGATTATAAACCTTATGATGTTCCTATGAATAAACCGGCAATTTTGAACCCAATGTTTGAAGGGTACAAATATCATGTTACTGGTTTACACCATGGTGTAGAAGGTTTCCCAACAGAAGATGCTGAACAATGTGAATTTAACATTGAACGTTTAGTTGGAAAAATCAACACTGTACATTTAGAAAATGGTGGTCTTGATGATTTACCAGATTATGAAGAAGTAGATTTAGAAGATGCAGATATCTGTATTATCGCGTATGGTTCAATTGCACTTGGTGCGTATGAAGCTGTTAAAAAACTTCGTTCAGAAGGAATCAAAGCAGGTTTATTTAGACCAATTATGTTATGGCCTTCACCAATCAAAAGATTAGAAGAGATTGGGAAAAAATTTGAAAACAGAATTATGGTTACTGAATTGAATATGGGTCAATACTCAAAAGAGATTGAACGTGTAATCAAACGTAACGATTTTACAACACTATTAAAAGCAAATGGGCGTCCTATCGCACCTGCTGAAATGGTAGCAAAAGTTAAGGAGATGATTTAATGGCATTTAATTATGATAAATATTTACGTGTAAACAAGATGCCAACACTATGGTGTTGGGGTTGTGGTGATGGTGTTATTTTAAAAG
>CAYRVR010000156.1:2172-2438 GCA_964427835.1 uncultured Sulfurimonas sp.
CTACTATCCGTGCAATTGAAAAAATGGGCTGGGACATGAATGAAGTTTGTGTTGTATCTGGAATTGGATGTTCAGGTCGTTTTTCTTCATACATTGATTGTAATACAGTTCACACTACGCATGGTCGTACTGTTGCTTATGCTACTGGTATCAAACTTGCAAAACCACATGCAAAAGTAATTGTTGTCGCAGGTGATGGTGATGGTCTTGCTATTGGTGGTAACCATACAATTCACGGATGTAGAAGAAATATTGATTTAAATTTT
>CAYRVR010000157.1:0-2415 GCA_964427835.1 uncultured Sulfurimonas sp.
AAAATGTCATTGGCGACTTTAAATTTGGACTTGGGAAAAAATCTGATCAAGTAAAGGTTTTTGATAATATAGAAAATCTTATAGACACTGTCTCATACAAAAAAGGGTGGCCAGATGCAAAAGGAAATGGTAAAACACTCGCATTAATTGATGTAAATAGTGATAATTCTATCAAAGAAAACTGGATCGCTTCTGACAATCATGGAACACCAGGAAACAATAATACCAAAACAACTCCCCAAAATACTCAAACATTATCATTAAAAAAAGGGTGGAACCTTATAGGAGCAAATAGCAATCTATCTTTAGCACAACTACAAGAGAAGATAGGATTTGACAATCTTTTGATAATCCAAGGACCAAACAAGGTTTATAAAAAAGAGAATGTTGACAACAATCAAGAGTTTTTAAATGATTTTACCAATTTAGAAGATGGTAAGGGTTATTGGGTAAAAGTATTGCAAGATAGATCATTTGAGTTTACACCTAAAACATCATCTATAACAATATCTCTATCAAAAGGGTGGAATCTTATAAACCCTCCAAAAGAGATGAATTTAGAAAATATAAAATCACAAATTGGAGAGGATAATCTCTTAGTGATACAAGGACCAAACAAGGTTTATAAAAAAGAGAATGTCGATAACAATCAAGACTTTTTAAATGATTTTGAAAAGTTTGAAGAGCCAAAAGGTTACTGGGTTAAGGTAAAGAGTTCGGTTGAGTTGGACTTTAGTAAGTGAATGTGAGGTATAAAAATATGCGAAATATAGTCATGTTACTGTTTTTGAGTTACAGTTTCTTGTTTTCAGCAACAATGAAACAGGAATGGTCAGTACAGTTTGATACTCAATATTTTGATCAGGATATTGCACTTGTGATTGATTCTCACACGAATCTTTATATTGGCTCACGAATTGATAACAATGATCTTTATGTAAGAAAAGTAACATCTTCAGGTATGGTAGTCTGGGAGAAGAGACTCGATATTCAGAGTTTTGATTCAAAAAACTATTTAGCAGTTGATGCAAATGACAATCTTCTGGTAGCAGGGGAGAAGAGAGATGATTCAAATCCCAACATTCATATTAGTCAAAGACCCAGACAGATTGTGTTGGCAAAGTTTGCACCTTCAGGAAATCTAATATGGCGTAAAACATACGGAGTCGGTAGAAGTATGGCCAAAGCAGTAACTATAGCGCATGATGGTTCTATTCTCATTACAGGTGTCAGTGATCAGGATATGGATGGTTATACAAATAACGGTGATATGGATATTTTTGTTATAAAATTCAGCGCAGATGGCCAGAAACGGTGGAGCCATCTCTATGGTTCTTCTTCATATGATGCTCCGTCAGCAATTACAACAGATTTACAGGGTAATATTTTTGTCACAGGTGAAACAGTGGGTGGGATAGATGGGCATACTTTGCAAAATGAGGAATGGAGCGATGCTTTTATAACAAAATTCTCTCCTGATGGTAAAAAAATATGGACAAAAGAGTTTGGATCTGCGTATGGGAATTCTGTTCAGACGGATATGAACGGAAACATTTATCTTTGCGGAACAGTCTCTAAACTATTTGATGGGAAAGGGAGCAAGGGAAGTCACTTTATTATCAAATATAATCAGCAAGGTAATCGGCTGTGGACAAAGCAGTATGGGAATCCGCTAAATATAAGTTATAGCAGTAGTCTTGTAATAGATGACAGTGGTATGATTTATGTTACAGGGGGTTTGTTTGGCGGTATAGGTGAACATCCACCTATAAATGAAAATAGTCCTGATGCACATTTATTGAGATTCTTGCCAGATGGTACTTTGGATGAAATAATGATATTCGGAACACCTTCATATGATGTTGCGCAATCACTTGTTTTGGATAATGAAGGAAATATTTTCGTTGCAGGCTGGAGTACGGGAGATTTAGATGGAAACGCACATGGTGGAAATCATACAGTGTTCTTAACGAAATTTCAAACAGAATTCCAAATATATAACCTTAGATCTGGATGGAATCTTATTGGTTTGAATATCGTTATGTCCTTACAGGAGCTTCAATCACAGATTGGAATCAATAATTTACTTGTCGTTCAAGGTGAGGAAAGTGTCTATAAAAAAGAGTATGCAGATAGTGGACTTGACTTTTTAAATGATTTTAAAGGTTTTGTTAAAAAGAAAGGATATTGGGTGAAAGTTTCTCAGGAAAGTAAAATTGTTTATGATGCACAATAAAAGAATCTAGTAGTCGACACTCCATCTGATACATCAGTATTTCTCCCAAAAGTGATGTGTCAGACGGCTATGACATCTATAGATACTGCAACCTTCCAAAGAAAACGATACTCATACCACAACCACCCTTCATAATATAAAATATATAACTTTTTTGTTAAGATATCATAAAGATATTT
>CAYRVR010000158.1:0-2395 GCA_964427835.1 uncultured Sulfurimonas sp.
CTGGGACATATGCTAAAGCTTCTGTATTGACGAGGTCATCTTTGTTTTCGTTTGTGCTAAACTCAGCAATCTGTGTGTTGTCGTATTTTGCATCAGGTGGGAGGAGGCTAGAAGTGTAAGTACCGGCTTTATCATTGGAGAGAATGAGCTTTGTACTTTTGGAGTTCCAGTTTTTTATAATTATATAGTCATTAGGGAAATTTTTCTCTTCAACAATTAATGTATCGCCTACTCGACTAAAGCGAAGAGTCTCACTTTCATAGACATTTTTAGCGACACTATGTACAATGCCTACTAAGTCAATCTCTTTTTCTCCCACTATAAAGGAGATTAAGCTAGGCTTATCTGTAAGTTCAATAACATTCGCATTTGATGCTTTATAATGAATTTGGGTATTCTTTCCGTAACCTTCTTTTGTGCCCTTTATTGTTACCTCTTGTTTAGGTAGACGATACTGTGGTGCTTTGGGTGCATAGGCAGATAGTTCCCCGACTACAACAAATTTATTATTGTGATTGAGTGCATAATTCATCCCAAGGTCGAATTTAGGGTCATATTTTGCAAAAGAAGCTGAAGTCTTTAATTGTAGACTATTAGGGGCACTGCTAGCAATATTCAAGTCTTCAAAAGTTTTGTTCATCTTTTCATAACCTGCCAAAGCATAAAAATTACTCAATGTTTTTAAATCAAGATCTTTAAAATGTTTGATGATTTCGTTATATTTTGCTATTGTTTCATTCAACCCAACAATAGAATGAGCGCCTAAACCTTTGTTTTCTCCAAAGATGGGAAGAATGCCAGAAGGGAAATTTGACAAATTTGCGTGAGTTCCTATATTTGAAAGTGGGTCTCCATTGAGTTTACCATTATCTTGGTAAGAGACATTGATTACATTATTTTTAATAAAATCAATATCTTTGTTATGTAAGTTAAGTCCAAAGAAATCCAACATACGTTCACCCCCTCCTAGTGGACTAGATGCAGGATAAAAATACTTTATCAAGGCATCTGCACCAAGGGCATTGTAGCTATATCCTTTTATGCGTTCTGCTGCTGCCACTTGCTGTACCAAGATACCTCCTAAAGAGTGACCGGTTAAGGTCAAGTGTTTTTTGATATCCCCACCTTTATCTTTTATAAAGTTTTCCGTAAAAGACTTTGCAGCTGAATATTGAAAATTTTTGTTTATAGTTATCTGTGCTATCCCTCCATCTACGAGGGCATCTTGAGTACCTGCTGTTCCTCTAAAGGCAATAGTATATTCATTCGTGTCTTTTTCTTTAAGAATCATACCTTGGAAGCCAGTGATAGGATCACTTTTAAAGCCGACTATTTCATATTTGTTTAGTAGATCTAGCATTTTAGATTGGCGACCATCGTCAATACCCCCTATGAGTTTTCCTGTTTTTGGATCCTTTTGATGCATAAAATTTTTTAAAGCCGTAAGATCAGTATAGCTTCCAGTATATTTTTCTAATTTTAAATATGCCAATTCTGCCAATAAACCATTTTGTTCCACTTTAGAACCATTATTCATTTGTTTATCCTTTAATTCTTGTTTGTCAAGTTTGTATATGGGTATAATAAACTTGACATTCTTTACCTTGTTATTAGAGGTGAACTGCAATGCTTCACACTATTATAGCACAAGAAGATTACGCTTAAATCACACTTTTCTCATTTTTAAAGGTGCTCTTTAGTGTACTATTTTGCTGGGACTAAAGTCTCCACTTCCTTAAGGTTTATATAAACGCCAACTCTTCGGGTTTTGTTTTTTTACGTATGATTTTTTTGGCTTTTCTTATCCCATCACCTGTACCGATGAGCAGCAGTTTTGATTCAGGCATGATGATGGTGTCTCCTTTTGGCATAGGAATGAACTTGTCATCTTTTTGACGAATACCGATAATGGTGACGTTGGCAACATCTCTAAAGCGTGCGGCTTTAATTTTTTTGAGTACCAGCCATGAGGTTTTAGAAACTTTTGCCTCTTCCATATCTAGTGGTGTGTCTTTTTTATAGAGAAACTCTTGAAGGAGGTTCTCCATATCGGGACGGGCTG
Source organism: uncultured Sulfurimonas sp. (assembly GCA_964427835.1). Lineage (GTDB taxonomy): Bacteria > Campylobacterota > Campylobacteria > Campylobacterales > Sulfurimonadaceae > Sulfurimonas. The sequence continues at coordinate 2,063 of CAYRVR010000158.1, forward strand.
CCATCGCATTGATACGTTGTGCCATGAGCGTAGTCGCTGTGACTACCTTGTTCGCACCCAATTTGAGTAACTTTGTCTCATCTTCATTACTTTTGGCATTGGCAATAATGAGGTATTTTCTAGTACGTCCTATCTCTTGTTCATAGAGCCTTGCAGAGGCAATAGTAGCAATATTGTCTGCAACATTATCTGCAAGTGTAATCACCCCTTTAGCCGAGGAGAGATGAGATTTTAAAATACCTGCTTCTGTATGAGGCTCTGCAGATACAAAATAAGGATAGTGATATTTTTTGGCTATCTCTTCCATATCTTCTCTAGGGTCTACGACTACAA
>CAYRVR010000159.1:0-2348 GCA_964427835.1 uncultured Sulfurimonas sp.
TTTTTCAAATACAGACGAAAAAGGCGAACTAAGTATTACTACCAAAACAGGAACAGGTAAGGCGACTGAAGTTGCTACACTTTGTGAAATGTGCGTAAACAAATGTGCAGCTATTGCCAGAGTTGAGGATGGAGTTGTTACAAAACTAAATCCTAATCCTAGATTTCCAAAATCTAAAAATATGTTATGTCCAAGAGGAAATGCAGGTATCCAAGCCCTATATGACCCAGACAGACTAAAACACCCTATGATCCGTGTCGGAGAAAAGGGAGAGGGGAAATTTAAAAAAGTTACATGGGATGAAGCTTATGAAGCTATATTAAATGGTACTGACAAATTTCCTGGAATGGCAAAGATACTTGATGAAGAGAAAGACAACAGATCTTCATTTTTGTTTTGTGCCGGGGAAGGTATGGCAGAACATACATTCAAAACATTTTATAGTGCATTTGGTTCATCCAACTGGTTAAATCATGCATCTTTATGTCTGCAAACTGTAATATCGGGTTATGGTGTTACTATAGGTGGTTATGCAGCTGCAGATCTTGATAATGCTGAGTATATCATCATGGCAGGAGCTAACAGAGCAGAAGCTATTGTAACTCCAGATACTATGGATGGCTTTAAAAGAACAAAAGGAAGAGGTGCAAAACTAATCTGTATAGATCCTAGATTTACCAATACTGCTGCAAAAGCAGATAAATGGTTAGCAATCAATCCTGGAACTGATTTAGCATTTGTATTGGCTCTGACTTATGTCGTATTAACTGAAGAGTTATATGATAAAGCTTATGTTGCAGAAAACTTTAATGGTTTTGATGAGTATAAAAAAAGTGTTCTTGATAATAAATATACACCTGAGTGGGCTGAGAAAATAACTGGTATCAAAGCCAAAGATATTTATAAAATAGCCAGAGATTTTATGGCTCATGCTCCAAAAGCAGTTTATTATCCAGGAAGAAGATCAACATTTGCAAAAAATGATTTCCAACTTCGCCGTGCTATGGCAATTTTCCAAGGACTTAGTGGAGGTATTGATACTAAAGGTGGACTTGTTTTTGGTAAAAAACTAAAACTAGGTAAACACGAAGGATTAGAACCACTTTATGCCAGAGCGGAAGCTAGAGCTGTTGATAAGTCAAAACACCCACAAAAAGGACACTCTGGTTACTCTGATTGTGCTGTTGTAAGTGGTGGTGGTTCATGGATTGCGTGGAGAAACAGATTTTTAGAAGGTCGTATGCCATATAAGGTTAGAGGAATGTTCTGTTATAAACACAATCCGATGATGAATATGCCAAACACTAAAAAGACAGCCCAAATGCTTAAAAAAATGGAATTAGTTGTCTGCATTGATACAATGCCAAGTGATACTGTGATGTATGCAGATGTAGTACTTCCTGAGTGTACATACCTTGAGAGAACTGATCCTGTTAAAACTTTTGGTGGAGTTCAACCTTCAATCGCACAGAGAAATAAAGTTATTGAACCTATGTTTGATACAAAACCAGTCATGGCAATCATGAAAGGTTTGACAGAAAAAATCTCTAAACCACTCTTTGAAATCACAAAAAAACATGATGAAGATGTTCAAGATGAACTTAAAGAGAGTAAAGAAGAGGAAGTATATGCTGAGTTTGACTTAACTAAACCTTTTGAACTTACGCAAGAAGAAGTAAATGAACATATGGTTAAAAGTGTATATGGTGAAGAAGCAGTGAAAGCACTACAAGAACATGGTGTATTTTATCCTGATATGGAAAAATATTATAAAGAAATCTCGGTAAATCAACATCAATACTATGCTGAAAAAGCAAAACATTATAGTGTAAATGGTGGTAAACCAAAAACAAAATCAAAAAAAATAGAGTGCAATATCCCAAATCTTGCTAAAAAAGGTGTTGATCCTATGCCAGTATGGAAAGATGAATATAACTTCAGTATTCCAAAAGGCAAATTTAGAATGCTTACAGGTCGTCATGCACAGTTTACCCAAAGTGGAACTTCTAACAATGCAATGCTTCGTGATTTGATTATGGAAAATTATGCCTGGATCAATAGACGAGTTTGTAAAGAAAAAGGTATTGCTTTTGGTGATACGGTAGAGATTAGTAGTAGAACAGGTAGCGTTAAGATCAAAGCATATCCGACAGAAAAAGTAGGACCAAATATGGTTTTCTTTGTTCATGGATTTGGTGAAGAGAGTGAAGCTCTGACTTGGGCATATAAAAATGGTGGAAATGACAATGCGGTTATCGAAGATATCACTGAACCAGTATATGGTGCTGCAGCGATGCATACAACAAATGTAGAAATAAGGAAGGTGTAATCATGGCAAGATATGGAAT
>CAYRVR010000160.1:0-2332 GCA_964427835.1 uncultured Sulfurimonas sp.
CTTATGCCTTGCAAATAGCTCTCAATTGCTGTTGCAATCCCTGCAGGACCTGCCCCAACAATTGCTAATTTATAAATTTTTTCCATCACTATTCCTTTATTTATAATAGAATAGTTTAGCACATTTATGCTAACTTATCAGGAAACTTTGTCATAAATTTTTGTAGTTTTGGAGCAATAACCACCTGACAATACCCTTGAGAAGAGTTTTGATTATAATAATTTTGGTGGTACCCCTCAGCAGGATAGACCTCAGGAAGCGGTGATACTTCAGTTACGATCTTCTCTTTAAAATGCTTTTGTTGCTCTTGTATCACTTGTTCTATGATCTCTTTTTCTTTGGCATCAGCATAGTAAATAACAGAACGATATTGTGTCCCTTTATCAGCTCCTTGCTGGTTGAGTGTTGTTGGGTTATGGATTTCAAAAAATATTTCCAAAAGATCTTTAAGAATAATAGTATCTGCATCATAATGGATATCAACAACCTCAGCATGCCCTGTTGCGCCACTACAAACATTTTCATAGCTAGGATTTGGACGTGCCCCACCCGCATATCCGCTTACTGCAGAGATAACTCCCTTTACATTTCTATAAACAGCTTCTATGCACCAAAAACAACCACCACCTAAAACAATTCGCTTCTCATTCATACTTTAAAACCTTCTTTCTCTTTTAACGTAGTATAGTACTTCTGCATTAATGGCATCTTAACATAACCGCTCAAACTCTCTAACTCTGTTTTATGTCCATTTTGAAAATCCAAATGCATAGAGGTCGAAGAGTCATACGGCACATTTTTTGCCGTCTCTAACGCTTTTTGTACCTCATCTGCAATATCTACACCCTCATACTCTTTAGCATACAGAGCAATCTCTTCTAAAAGTGCCTTGGCTTCATCATAATGTTTTTCATAGATCTCCCCAATGCTAGCATTGTAATACGATGTAAGTGTTGCAAACGCAGCAATAAAAATGTACTTTTTCCACACAGCAGTTGCAATATCATCAGGTGTTTTATAACGTAATCCAGCCTTTTCGAAGAGTTGTGCAAGCTTTTGAACGGCCTCTGCGTTATCACCTCCAAAAACAGCAGCAAAGACTTTGCCTTTTTTACGTATTACTCCTGGTTTTTCAATATGTGAGAGTATGTAAACGCAGCCCTCAAGTACGACTGCGTTTGCAACACTTTGTAATACTTTTGCATTTCCCACACCATTGGAAAAGGAGAGTAGTATGGAGTTTTTATCTGTATGTTGTGCTATTTTTTCATAGGCATCAAGCAAATCATAGCTCTTGGTACAAAAAATCACAACGTCAAAATATCCCTCTGCTGCGTTTAACTCCATTGCGTTTAGAGGTGTTGTCCACTCCTTTGTATCTTCTTTGAGAGTTATACCATTTTTTTTGATAGCCTCAAGGTGTTTACCCCGTGCAAAACCGACAACATCCACACCAGCCTTGGCAAACATAGCCGCCAAATATCCACCAACCCCACCTAATCCTACAATAGCTACTCGCATATGAAACCTTTGTTTTTTACATCTTCAATAATTTGATGAATAGTCTTCAGTAATGTAACTATTTCATCGTTACAAATATCAAAAATCACAACTGCATCCAAATCAAAATAGTGATGCGATAAAATATCTCTAATCCCTTTGATCTCTTTCCACTTTATATGCGGATATTGTACAAGAAGTTTGTTAGCTGTCAATTTATCTATATTTTTAAGACTTTCACCTACGGCAATGAGTTTCATACAAATGCTATCTAATTTTTCTTGACCCACCTCAGTATCACAAAAGTCATCAGCATTTTTTGCATACGAACACCTTTTTTGAACAACCATTAAAGCATCTCGTATCTGTTCCAATGTATCTAGAATTAATTCCTTATCATACAGCATAAATACCCTCTCTTAAAATTCGTTTTTTTAAGTAAGGGTTCATTTTATCCCGTAGTCTCACAATATCTACCCTTTGGTGCAAATCTTCTTCCATAATTTGTTTAATAGCCACCATATCTAAAAGTTTAGGATGCATCTGCACAAAAATATCTATATCACTTTCCCCTGTTGCTTCATCTCTTGCATAACTCCCAAAAATACCTATTTTTTCTACCCTATATTTACTATGAAATTCTTGATAATGCTCTTTGAGATAATTTAATACATCCACTTTTGTCATAACAAACCTTCTGTTAGTGAGTTGGTATCATTATATCATTTTCAATAAAAAAATTTGTTTATATTAAGGAATGCTATAATACGCTAGATAAAAAAGACAAAGGTACGAAGAGATGGGAAGGATTAACAGCAAAAAGTTTTATAAA
>CAYRVR010000161.1:0-2310 GCA_964427835.1 uncultured Sulfurimonas sp.
TGATTCCTGAGAAACTCTCAGGTAATGCTAACTCAGATGCTTTTTCCATTTTTTCATTTAAAACGATTGCGCTCATTATTTAGCTACCTTTACACGACCTAAAGCACCGTTTGCACCACTCACTGAACCTAAAACTGCAATAATTTTATTTTCAGCATCGTATGAAACGATCTCATTTTTTACACTATTTTGTGTATTTCCATATTGTCCAGGCATTTTCTTACCCTTCATAACACGACCTGGCCACTCAGCATTACCGATAGAACCTGTTCTACGACCAAATCTATGACCGTGTGATGCAGGACCACCACCAAAATTCCAACGCTTCATACCACCAGAAAAACCACGACCTTTAGTGTTAAAAGTAGTTTTAAGTACACTAGCTTCTGCTAATGGAGTTAAATCTAAATCACCAGCTTCGCTGTTTGCTACTTCTAAAGTAACAAAACGGTTAAACTCAGATGGAAGGCTGTATTTCTTTTGTTGACCTTCTATTGCTTTATTCATTTTTTTACCGCTGTTATAAGCAACAACTGCAGTACCTTCATTCACTTCACATACTTTCGCATCTAAGACTCTTAAAAGAGTAACTGGTTTAGATGGAACTGTGATAGTACGGCTCATTCCGATTTTTTCAACAATATATTCCACGATTACTCCTATTTGTCCATAGAGCGAACTTCAACGTCCACTTCTGGTGCAAGATCTAGTTTCATTAATGAATCTACAGTTTCAGGTGTAGCAGAAACGATGTCGATCATTCTTGCGTGCATACGAATTTCAAATTGCTCACGAGATTTTTTATTAACGTGAACTGATTTTAAAACAGTATATTTACGAATCTTTGTTGGTAAAGGGATTGGACCACGAATTGCAGCACCTGTACGCTTTACAGCCTCAACGATTGACGCTACAGATCTATCAAGTACACGATGATCATAAGCTTTCAATTTTAAACGAATTTTTTCCATAATTTTCCTTCTAAAGAACTCGTTGGATCCTAGCCCAACTATTTAAGGGAACGGAATTATACTCAAACAAAGTAGAATATTCAAGGAAATAGGGGCTAAAAATGAAAATAGTTTTAAATTTATTTCCTTTTAAAAAGGAAATGATAAAATACGATTACCTAAAAAATGGATAATATATGGAAATTTTACTTGAAGAATTCTACAAAACTGACCTACAGGTTGAAAAATATCGCGAGAGAAAAGTTTTTATTGATGAGCGATCCACACAAATTATTGGTATAACGCAAAGTGGGAAAACAACACTCGTAAAGAATTATCTCCTCTCTCTGAAAAAAAACTCTTATCTTTATATCAATTGCAACGATATACGTATAGACATAGAGAAATTAAACAAGCAACTTCCCCAATTTTGCAAAGAAAATCGTATTGATGTATTGGTACTTGATAATTTTCATCCCCAAATCCACTTTACAAATGTCTCTCAACTCATTATTACATCTGAAATTAACTATAATATTCAATATCTATCTTCACTGCGTTTACACCCCCTTGACTACGAAGAATTTTTAGCATACGAACATAAGTATGACTCTTCAGCACTCAATCACTTCGTACAATTAGGTGGATTTGCTTTTATGCATAAAATCTCTGCAGATGAGAGGGCTCTATACCTACAAAAAATTCTGCGTTATGCGCTTAACGACATTGAATTTGATATTCTCAGACTCTGTGCAAAATTTGTCTCTCAAAAACTTTCTCCATACAATATATATGAAAGGCTCAAACTTGAACGTAAAATTTCCAAAGACAAACTCTATACGACATTTGAAAACCTACTGCAAAAAAGCTATATATATAGTTTAGAAAAATATCTCCATCCAAAAGCAACAAAAAAGATCTACCTGTGCGATACATCTATTAAAGCTGCTCTGAGCATTGAGAAAAATTTTGCCCGTTTGTTTGAAAATATGGTCTATTTAGAACTTATCAAATCTGATATAGAATGTTATTATCAAGATGAAATAGATTTTTATCTCCCCAAAAAAGACACAATTATTTTATGTAAACCCTTTGCTGATGAGCGACGTCTTTTTAAGAAGCTAGAATCAATTGAAGCATTTATATTCAGCTATAAAATACGTAAAATTGTTGTAATAACAATGAATAAAGAGGGAACAATTTCACATCCACTTGCGCATGTTGCTATAATGCCATTTGATATTTGGGCATTAGGAGATTAAATGCGAACATTATGTGGCATAGATGAAGCTGGACGTGGTCCTCTTGCAGGTAATTTAGTCGTTGTAGGTTGCATCCTAAACGCAGCGCTACCCCAACT
>CAYRVR010000162.1:0-2306 GCA_964427835.1 uncultured Sulfurimonas sp.
AAACGCGATAAAAACGGTGTGGTGCAAGACAAAAAAGCAATAGAGCGTGCAATGATATGCTTTGAAGATGCTACACAAATGAAGGGATGGAAGATGCAACAAAAATCTCCATCTAGTCTTGCTGGAAAAGATGGAAATTTGGAATACTGCTACTACTTTACAAAAGAATCACACTAGCCAACCCTAGAAGTAGGAAAAATCCCATTGCATCGGTTGCAGTGGTTAGTAGCAGTGGTGATGGAATGGCAGGATCAATTTTAAAGTGTTTGAAAAGTATGGGCAGCAAAGAGCCAATGAGCCCTGCAAGCGACAGATCAATAACAATGGCGATTGCAACAACAAAACTAAGCATCTCTTGATGAAACCAAATATATGATAAAAAACCGACGACAATACCTACTATGACTCCATTTACTATGCCAATAAAAAACTCTTTACCAATGATTTTAAAAAGCACATTTTTTGTGAGATCATTAAGGGCTAGTTTTCTTACTGTAACTGTGACAGCTTGATTGCCGACATTCCCACCAAGTGCAGCCACAATGGGCATGAGTACCGCTAATGTAACAATCTGCTCAATAGTTCCTTTAAAGTGATTGACTACAGCAGCCGAGAGTAAAATGGCACAGAGGTTAATAAAAATCCAAATAAGACGCGTTCGTTGGGCACTAAAAAAACTCTTTTCTGCCTGATGGTGTGTTCCAAGCATGTGGAGCGCTTGTGCTTCTTCTTGGTTGCGTATAAAAGTATAGACATCATTAAAGAGAATGCGTCCTAAGAGTTTGCCTTTTTTATCGACAACGGGGAGGGTTGGCAACTCATAGGTTTCAAAGAGCTCTATTGCACTGTTGATGGAAGATGTTTCACTAATGCTGAGTGGTTTGGTTGCTTTTCTTTGTGCAATTATCTCTTCTATTGTTTTTGTTGGCTCATATTGCATCAGTTCTGTAATCTCTAATGCTGCAAGGAGATGTCCCTTTTTTGTTACTACAAAAAGTTTTATGAATGGTGCATGTCGGTTATTTGCACCTATCTCTTGCATCTTTTTTTTGACATCGTTCACGGTTTCATCAGTGGTAGCGCTTAAAAGTTCCAAGTGCATAAACGCACCGACTTCATCTTCTGAGTAGCGCAGGAGTAGTTTTACATTATGCTGCGTTTGTGGAGAGAGGAGGTTGAAAATGTGATTATAAAAATCTGTATCACTATTTTTGACTCTGCGAAGAAAATGTTTTGCGTGGTTACTCTCTGCAGTGTTAAGAGCCTGAAGTAGTCTTTTTTGCTCTATTTTCTTTAGAATATTTTGAAAAGTATCATGGGGAAGTTGTAAAAGCAATGGTATTAAAATATCGGTTTCAATTTCATTTACAAGTGCAGTCTCTTTATTTTTCATTAGCAGTTTTTTATAAGTTTGGAAATGGTTATATTGTTCAGACATGGTAGAATTCCTTATAAATAAGATATAATATAATAATAATTATTGAAGAGGTCTTAATGAACACAACAACGTCGATTGCTTTGGGCGGTTTTGATGGGATGCATATAGGGCATCAGGCACTTTTTCGTGAACTAGGAGATGATGGCTGCATTGTTGTCATTGAAGCTGGGTATGCCAATTTAACACCGGATGGTTATAGAAAAAGACATACAAATTTTCCGCTACTTTACCTTGATCTGGATGATATTCGTCATTTTGATGGCAAGGCATTTGTAGCATTTTTAAGAGAAAAATTTCCAAAATTAAAAAAAATAGTGGTTGGTTATGATTTTCATTTTGGAAAAGATAGAAAATACTCCTTTGATGATTTAAAAGAGCTTTTTTCTGGAGAAGTGGTTGTTGTCGATGAGGTGCGTCACAATAATGACTCTGTGCACTCACATAAGATTCGTCATAAACTGAGCATCGGTGACATTAAAGGTGCCAATGAATTTTTGGGTTATAACTACACTATAGCCGGTAAAAAAGAGCAGGGGCAGGGACTTGGCTCACGCGAATTGGTTGCAACAATAAACATAGATGCAAGGGACTTTTTAATGCCAAAGGAGGGTGTTTATGTAACCCTTACACGCATAGATGAAGAGGAGCATTTCCATCCCTCAGTGAGTTTTATAGGGCATCGTGTAACAACAGATGGCACTTTCGCTGTTGAGAGTCACATCTTGGATGGTAAAGTCATTTGTGAGCAAAAAGCCGAGGTTGAGTTTGTAGCATTTATACGAAACAATAAAAAGTTTGACACACTTGATGAGCTAAAAGAGCAGATTCAAAAAGACATAATGGTGGCCAATAGAGTGCTTGGGCGTTT
>CAYRVR010000163.1:0-2253 GCA_964427835.1 uncultured Sulfurimonas sp.
TGAAATAGGAGTTTGGTAATGAAGTATTTTAAAAAGTTTTCTGGTCAAGGGGCAGCAGTTCCTGCAATGCCGGCGTTAACGCAAGTTTCTTTTATCTGGTTTGGAGCATTCCTAGCTGCATTAATTATTGGCTTCTTAGCGTATTACACAAAACAACCATTGGTTTTAGGCTCATTTGGTGCATCAATTTTTGTGTTGTTTATTTTGCCAGAAACACCTTTCGCACAACCAAGAAATGTTATTGGTGGGCATTTCATTTCAACTTTAACAGGATTAGTTTTTTATCACTTTGTTAGCCCAGAATGGTGGAGCATGGCTTTATCACTTGCAACTGCTTTATCTCTTATGCAAATATTGAAAGTGCCTCATCCTCCAGCAGGCTCGAATCCCTTTATTGTATTTCTAGTAGCTGCAAACTGGAGTTTTTTGTTTATACCAACTTTACTTGGTTCTATTCTTTTGGTTACAGTAGCTTTGTTTTACAATAACTTATCGAACGAACGTCACTATCCTAAATACTGGTGGTGAATAAAAGTCTAACAAATTGCTCAAAAATGGACAGGCGTACTCAGGGCTTCTTTTACGTTTTGTGGCTTCGGTAAGTTTGTGGTATTTTGACGTTTTTATAGTTTCAAACGCCTGCCCTTTAGCAAGGCGTTAGGCTATCAAGGAAAAAATATGAGTGAATTTAGCGAAAGTTTTCATTTGCGAACAAAAGATAAAAACGAAGGAAAAGAGCTTTTAAAGAGAATTGGTGTAAGTGGTATTGTTTTCGAGCCTACAAATGGTTGGGTAACAGTTATACCTGACGGTGAATTGAATTCCCAAATATCACCAATGTCTTCATATAATGGAACAATCCTCCATTACATGTATGCTGAAGATCATGCTTGGATGATAAACCTGTTCTCTGATGGAAACCCTCTTAGTAGTTTTGTTTGTGCTTGGGATCCTGAAATATACATTGAAGATGCTTCATTAAATATTGAAGAATTAACAAAATTTTTAGTCTCAGCTGAATTACAGTCGCAATTCGAAGAACTATTCTCTTTGAATGATATTGAAAAAATATTTGAAATAAACCTCGCATATACTTTTGCTAAATCAGTAGGTTTAGAACATTACGAGTGGTTGGCAGGTCAAGATATTACTACACATTGGGAAGAAATAATTGAAAATAATAATGGCGCAGAATTAATTAAAGCCTAACAAGTCGTGTAAATTGACCCACTTAAGTCTGGCTTCTTTGGAAACAAATGATTGTGTTATAGTTTTGTTGTTTTAAAGAGCTTCGTGCTAGTGTTTCAGTGGATCAATTTCACGAGGCGTTAGGCAATAAATATACACAGCTACCGATTGTATTAAAGATGATAAAAAGATGACTAGAAAAAGGGTAGAAAAAGAATTAGCAAATAAAATTATGTATGAAAGCGCTTATGTCTGCGCAATCTGTCAAAAACCACAGGGGCAAATACACCATATTGATGGTGACCATTCAAATAATGCTGAGAAAAACCTAATCTTCCTCTGTCTAAGTCATCATGGTGAGGCACATTCGAAAGGAACAATGAATAGAAACCTTGGCCCTATAGAACTTGCTCATGCTAAAAATAAATGGTGTTCCACCATCTGGAAACGTAGAGAAGTGGCTTCTACTTTAGATGGTCAACTTTCTCAACACGGAACATCTAGCATATCGAGCCTAGGAGTTACCTGGGCATATATCAATCACAATCGTGTCGCACAGTTAGCAGGTCAAATTGAGAAAAGTGAAAAGACTAAACAAATACTTTCATTGTGCATCGAAAGAGGGATTGTAGATAACAGTGGAATTATCATTCAACCAAATGACTATAAAGAAGGTAGCTATTTTTTGTACAATTCAATTTATCACTGCCTACCTCATGGGGATGATCAACGCTTACACCAGCTTTATACATCCTTTGTTGACGATATAAGTAAAAGTATTAACCCAATTTACCTCGAAAGAGAATGGTGGTCTGAGGAAATTATTGACAGCTTAATAAAAACAGGTGATTTTATATTCGTCCAACAAAAAATGTACTTTAAAGTACTTTCTGAAAATGAACTCAATCAACATAGACGAGTGCATTTTAAGAAAAAGAATGTGAGTTTAGAGTATTTTATAGACTCTAAAAATATGTTTGGAACAACATCTATGACAATTTCTTTTTCAGTAATGAAAAGGACAGCCATAATCTCATTATTCATCGGATTTTCAGACAAAACATC
>CAYRVR010000164.1:0-2233 GCA_964427835.1 uncultured Sulfurimonas sp.
AGAAGAGCAGAAAACTGAAATAATGGATAATTTTACAAAATATTACGAAAAAATCGGCTGGTATCCCACAGGCTTAAAAAAAGCCAAGCGAGATAAACAAAAAAATAAAAAAGAAGAAGCAATAGCAAATCTTTTTAAATAAGCCTGAATTCGTGAGGTCAATGCGGATAGCTTGCGCCCTGTGCCGTAGTGACCTCACGGATTCAGGATAAGCACAAACAAGCAAGGAAAAAACCATGTTCCAAAAAATCAAACAAAGTAAAGTACTGTTAGTATTTATTCTACTCACACTAACAGGAGTAGCTATCTATTACGTCGCAGGTGAAAAGAGCATCCTCTGGGAATTCTGGGGAGTATTAGATACATCATCAGCGATTGCATTAGCCGTACTTGCCTTTATGGGATATAGGGAATACATCAGAACCGAAGATGAAATCAGCATCACATTTAAAATCGGAGAACAAAAAAAAGACAGTGGTCTCAAACTACTTCGTAAAGACCTATCGCGCAGTGAAATATTAGGTATTTTAGGCATGATACAAAAAGACTCCTCTAAACGCTTTAATATTAAGACAATGAAAAACAAAAGATTTTTAGAAGAATTGATAAAACTGCAAAAAGGTAAAGAGAGAAACTTAGTTATCCAACTAAGCGAAGACGAAGAAGCACAATTTAACTTGCAATTAGAAGGCAACAAATAGCTATGAAAAAGAACCAAAGAACCACACTTATCTGCACAGTTGGCACAAGTTTATTTGCCTCCAATCTAAAATATCTGAGTGAAGAAACAAAAGAAAAACCAGAAAATTGGCAAGAAATTAAAACAGCTTTTAATACAAAAAACTGGAATCAACTTAGCCAAGCACTACAAGCAGTCAACCCAACACAAAGAATCTGTGGCGCAGAAATTAACACGATAGAAGAAACAATCAAGAAAAACAAAATGGATTTATCCAATCTATTTTTTCTAGTTTCTGATACTGAGCAAGGCAGAGATACAGGGGAATTTCTAAAAAAATATTTTGAAGACAGAAAGGATATAAAATTAAATCAAATTGAATATAAAGTAATTGAAGACTTACAAGACGAACAACCCAAAAAATTTAAAACCAGTGGCCTCAGAAATCTAGTACGTCAAATAGGGGAATATGTTCAACGTGTAGGCGGCTCTAACTACTGTGCGCTAGATGCCACTGGTGGTTATAAAGCCCAAATTGCCATAGCAGTAATCATTGGGCAAGCACTCAATATGCCTGTTTTTTATAAACACGAACGCTTCTCTGAGATTATTGACTTTCCACCTTTGCCCATTAACTTTGACTACAGCATCCTAGCGCAGAACGCACATTTGCTAACACTATTGGAAAAAGGAAAGAGTTTTGATAGCAATGAATTAAAAGAAATTGATAGTAAATTACGTGTACTGCTTGATATAGAAATAGTTGAAAATACAGAATTATATGAACTCAATGCCATTGGACAAATCTACTTAACCACCTACCGTATTCAAAACCCAAAAGCACTAAATTTAACTGAAGCCATACAAAACACAAGAAAAGCCCCCACCTTTGGAAATGATCACCATTACCCAGATGGATTTAAAAACTTTATACAAAAAGTATTTAATGAGACAAAATATATAAAAACAGCTAGAAGTATCAGCTACAGTGGTCAGAAATCCATTAAAGGAACAGGTTTTGAAGTAAAAAAACAAGAAAATGAACAACACAAACTCATTGCCACCTATAAACACAAAGACTTTGGCGCACGTTGTGAATTTGACCTTAGCGACGAAACTCTACCAAGCCTCACTTGGGCAGCAGAACAACTAAACAGAAAGTATGCAGACTAATGACCACCTACTTCATCTCCCGCCATCCGGGTGCAATAGAATGGGCAAAACAACAAGGCATCCAGATTGATAAGCAACAGAGTCATTTTGATATAAAAGACACCCAGCCAGGTGACACCATTATAGGGACACTACCTATCAACCTGATTGCCGAAGTTTGCAAACAAGGAGGAAAATATTTACACCTATCACTCGATTTACCCGCAGACATGCGCGGTAAAGAGCTAAATGCAGATGATATGCAACGCTACGGAGCACGACTAGAAGCGTATAGTGCTGAAAAAATAACCCAATAACCCACCCCTCCCCTTTTTTTGCACTTTTTAGCATAGGCTACTATGCTATTTATGATGCAAAAATTTAACACACCGTCATCCCCGC
>CAYRVR010000165.1:0-2220 GCA_964427835.1 uncultured Sulfurimonas sp.
AGTCATTGGGAAGCTACTATCATGATAAGCACACAGGGACATTTGGAAAAGTTGGTGTCTTTAGCTTTAACGGAAATAAAATCATAACCACAGGTGGTGGTGGGATGATAGTAACAGATGATGAAGCATTAGCCAAAAGAGCCAAACATATCACGACAACTGCTAAAGTTCCTCACCCTTACGAATATATTCATGATGAGATAGGATACAACTATCGCCTGACAAATTTAGCAGCAGCTTTGGGTGTAGCACAGATGGAAAATTTGGATGTTTTTGTAGAAAAGCAGAGAGAATTAGCAAAAATATATGAAGAGTTTTTTAAAGATAGTGATATTGAGTTTATTAAAGAACCAAAAGATGCAAAATCTAACTATTGGTTAAATGCAATTTTATTAAAAGACAGAGTTCAAAGAGATGAATTTTTAAAATATACAAATAAAAATGGTATAATGACAAGACCTATTTGGAGGCTTATGAATAAGTTGGAGATGTTTAAAGATTGTCAATGTGGGGATTTAAGCAATGCCCAATGGTTAGAAGATAGAGTTGTCAATATTTCAAGTTCGGTAATTGTATGATGGAAAAGATTATTCTTCTTGGAGCTGGAGGGCATTGTAAATCTGTTATAGATGTTATAGAACAAGAGGACAAGTTTGAAATTGCAGGAATTATTGATAATGATTTAAAAATAGGTAGCAAAGTTTTAGATTATGAAGTGATTGGCAAGGATATTGATTTGGAAATTTTGAGAAAAAAATACAAATATGCATTTATAGTAGTTGGTCAAATAAGAAGCGTTGTTGTTAGAAAAAAACTATTTAAACTCTTAAAAGAGCTAAATTATAGTTTACCAACTATTATTTCTCCACTCGCATATGTATCTAAGTATGCAAAAGTAGATGAGGGAACAATTATTATGCATCATGCGTTGGTAAATGTAAATGCAAAAATTGGCAAAAACTGTATTATCAACACAAAAGCACTTATAGAGCATGATGCTATTATAGAAGATAATTGTCATATATCAACAGGGGCTATTGTAAATGGTGGAGTAGTTATTAAAGAGGGTATTTTTTATGGCAGTAATGCGACATCTAAAGAGTATATAAACATAGATGGTTTTATAAAAGCTGGGAGTGTGGTTAAATGAATGTATTTATTATAGCAGAAGCAGGGGTAAATCATAATGGTTCAATTGAATTAGCCAAAAAACTTATAGACGCTGCAAGTGATGCGGGTGCCGATGCTGTAAAATTTCAGACATTTAAAGCAGATAACTTGGTCTCAAAAGATGCACAAAAAGCCAATTATCAAAAAGAGACGACAGATGCCAAAGAGTCTCAATATGAGATGATAAAAAAGTTAGAATTGGATATCGATACACATAAAGAACTTATCGCTTATTGTAAAGAAAAAAACATTATGTTCCTCTCAACACCATTTGATTTGGATAGTGTTGATTTGCTCAATGATTTAGGGTTACAAATCTTTAAAATTCCAAGTGGAGAGATAACAAATTTACCATATCTTAGAAAAATTGGAAGTTTAAGAAAAAAAGTTATCCTCTCAACAGGTATGGCAAATATTGGAGAGATAGAGGATGCTTTAGATGTTTTGGTAGAAGCTGGAACGAAAAAAGAAGATATTACAGTTTTACATGCAAATACAATGTATCCAACTCCGATGGAAGATGTAAATTTAAGAGCTATGGTGACTATTGGTCAAACTTTTGATATAGTTTATGGATATAGTGATCACACTTTGGGGATAGAAGTTCCGATTGCAGCAGTAGCTATGGGTGCTACTTGTATAGAAAAACATTTTACTTTGGATAAAACAATGGAAGGACCAGACCATAAAGCATCACTTGAACCAAATGAATTAGTAGCTATGGTAAAAGCTATACGAAATATAGAGTTAGCACTTGGAAGTAGTATAAAAAAACCAAGTCCAAGTGAAAAGCCAAATATGCAAGTAGCAAGAAAGTCTATAGTAGCCAGTAAGCCTATAAAAAAAGGTGAAATTTTTAGTAAAGATAATTTAACTATAAAAAGACCTGGAAATGGTATAAGTCCTATGAGATGGGATGAGATAATAGGGCAGACAGCTTTGAAAGATTATAAAGAGGATGATTTAATATGAAAAATATATGTGTAGTAACTTCTACAAGAGCAGAATATGGACTTTTATATTGGCTTATGAAAGAAATTGAGAATGATA
>CAYRVR010000166.1:0-2217 GCA_964427835.1 uncultured Sulfurimonas sp.
ACAACCTCTGCCTGTTCATTATCTGCCGAAGCATGAGAGATAAATACCAAAGCCAAAACTCTATCCTTTTTCCAAGCTAAATCATATTTGTCTTACTGGTAACATATCCATTTGTTTTGATTTGAACTCCATATCCATTTACCACCCTTATCAAGACACATCTGTTTCTCTGTCATTTTGCCTCTTCTCTTTTTGATTTTGATCACTTTATCAGAAATTTCTTGAAAATGGCGTTTAAATTTGTTTTGAATTTTTGGTGATTCAATCTTTAGCCATGGTAAGATGCGTTGTTTGTATATCTCTATCGCTTTTTGTTTATTTCCGTTATCTTTATAGACCCATGCCACCGTATCAAGATCATCTATCTCATCTGATTGTTCCAAGTATTTTAGAAAAAATATGTAATCCTTGCTATACTTACCTATTTTGTGCATCTTCCATAAATAGGTATTTACTTTATCCATTCTGGTAGCTTTTTCAATTGTATGTTGTCCACCTCCACCACCACGAGAACCATAACTTGAACCAGCTGCTCCACCTATGGCACCACCAGCCAAACTCCCCCAAAACCCTGCATGTGCCATTGTAGCAACAAATGTGATAATCATAAAACTCTTTTTCATAATATAACCTCCTTTCTATGTTATAAGATTTATTCACCAAACATCAAATCATCACAATGTGACAATTGTGCTATATATAGTGATAGTTCATCTATCTCTTTTTGTGATTTGGCTTCAGACTGCTTTGCCATTGCATCAATCATTTCCATAGTGATTTCATTTTTGGTTTCAAACTGTCCAAATTTTTGCTGACACTGGGCAAGTGTCATCTGATTTATCTGATCTATTGATGATTCTTCCCTTTCTGCCTGAGATATGTAGCGATAGAGTGGATAAGATGTATATGAGATATCTTTTAAATCATCATTTAAAAAGCCATATTCAATTGGACCACGACTCATCCTTTGTAATGAATACCCATACTCAACACCATACATCACTCCTCTGCAAGCATCAACACTTCTTGCCATCGCATCAGCTGGTGCAATAACATAAATCAAATCACCATACAGCCTATCCCAATCCTGACCACTGAACATCAGACAGTCTGTTGCATTGAGTTTTGCTTTTTTGTGAGAAAAGATATAGTCAGAAAAAGCTTTACCATCTGATTTTGCAGTTTGCATACTGCTGTCACCAGAAACTTGAGAAGTACTCTTTTGTTTTATATTTCCAGTCTCACAACCAGTATAAATAGCTAAAAAAACTGCTAAAACAGTAACTCGATATAAAAAACTCTTGTTCATGACATAACCTCCTGTATAAATAATTATAAAAACAGTATACAGATAAAATTTTGGATAAATTGGACTAGAAGTAAAACATCAGACGAAATTTTTCCGCCTGATGTTAGTAAAGTTAATTTCCATAGTAAAATGGTATATAATATGAATTGTCATATTCTTTAACTGTTATAACTACACCATCACTTTCTTTTGAGTAATCACTCACTAGTTCTACGATAATTTTAGAATCAGAAACACCAAATTCTTCATCGATCTGACCTGTAAGTTCTCTGACAACATTACCCTGGCTATTTTTGATAACAACTTTATCGTAATACTCTTCAGTTGAACCATTGATCTTTACAACCAAATCAGATGCACCAGGAACTTCAAGTGTTTTAACTCTTGATTCATAGTTATTCCAAACTCCTGTATCCCATCTTGTACTAGAATCAGGTATTTGTTCTGGGCTATAATGTGTTCTTAGATGAATACCAAAACTTCCCCGTTGATTGTCATTGTATCCTTTAACAACCACAAAATACATCTTGTTCTTTTCGACTCGAATATTGTTAAATGCGAAGTTGGTATTTGATGGATAATTAATATCATCCGCAATATCATCTTGCATATATAGATTATCTGAAAAAAAGTAACCTACTGTATCTTGATCACCTGTTGTATAGATATCAACAGTTCCATCCTCTTCTGCAATGAACGAATACACCCTTGACAGACCTGGACTTAAATAACCAGGCCGATCAGGATGATTACTTAGATCATGAGCATACTCTATCTGGTTTGGTGTCAGACTTAGTCCCCACATACTGCTTAAACTCATACACAAAACACCTACTTTCCATAAGACCTTTTTCATCTTATCCTCCTTAAAATTTATTGCAAGATAATTGTAATATATTTAATTTGGA
>CAYRVR010000167.1:0-2164 GCA_964427835.1 uncultured Sulfurimonas sp.
CATCGCGCTGAATATCTACAAATTTTGCAGCATGTTCGCGACAAAGTTTTCTTACTTCACCAGTGTTTAAGAGCTCTTTTTTCTTTTTACCGCCAAGTTTTTTCTCAACTTGCTGTTCAATTGGCAGTCCATGGCAGTCCCAGCCTGGCGTTAAACGCACAGATTTACCATTGAAATAGTTATGCTTGACAATAATATCTTTTAAAATTTTATTGAGAGCATGACCGATATGAATATGCCCATTCGCATAAGGAGGTCCATCATGTAGCGTAAAAGAGTCCGCATCACTACGCAATCTCTTCATTTTAGAATAAACATCTTTATCATACCACGTCTTATAACGCTTTGGCTCATTGTTTGCGAGATTTCCACGCATTGGAAAATCTGTTTTTGGTAAGAGGAGTGTCTCTTTGTAGTCCATAAAAAACCTTACATGTAATATTATTTATATCTTCTTTTAAAGTTTTGCATTATACCTTTTAGGGGTTTAAAAAAAGCTGTCTTTTTAAACCCAAATAATTCCATAACATTTCCCATACCTCCAAATTCATAAAATCACATCTTTTTTTGAGTCCAGAAACACCTAATAAGGCTAGGAAATTAGACTTTACATATTTTTGGCTCCACTTGTATTGATTTTTCTCTATTTTGACTATTTTTAGAGTTTTTCTGGCAATAGTCTCCTATTGTTTCTTTTTGAATGATGCTTGATTTTAATTTTGTATATGTTGCAAGTTGCGTCATTGTGGACTCTCTTCATAAGCTAATCTTCGTATTCTTTGAAGTAGGTCTATAAACTCTTCATTCACCTTTAATATTGTTTCTCTAGCGTGAGAGATTACCTTACCAGCGATGTTGTAGAGTTTGTATCTGATTGTTTTAACTGTATGCTTTTGTAGGTTCTTATCTAAAATTAGTTTGAAGAGTAAAAAGAGATTATAAGCTAAAGTCCCAATCTGAAAGTAAAAAGCATTTGCTTCAAACTTAGATGTTGGAAGATATGACATATTAAAACCATTCTTGAGTTCTTTTATCTTATTCTCACTTGTCTCACCTCTTTGACGGTGAAGCTTGATTATCTCTTGGGGAGTTAGCTCGTTATCATTGGTAGCAATACAGTAGTAAATCTCATCTTGATATTGCATCATTACTTCATCTGTAATATACTCCTGCATAGTTGGAAGAGTAGGAGTAATATCTTTTTTTATCACTATCATACGAAAGGCTTCATCTGTATCTTGCATAGTATGGATAAACTCTGCTACTTTTTCTCGTGTAGAGAAAGTTTTCCACTCTTCATCTTTAATACTTTTGATAGATTCAAACACATTTTTATTCTTTTTTGCTGTGACTGTAAAAAGTATACTTTGCTCTTGGCAATAATTAAATATTTCAGCTTGGTATGATGCACTATCTGCTCGAAAGCGGTCAAAGTTTACCCCCATTGGAAGTTGCAGTTGACACTGTTTGATAAACTCTAAATTTCTACTAGCAGGTGCCTCATTACCTTCTCTGAAATCTACATCAATTACCCAACCTCCATTGATATGCCCTACCATGGGCATATAACCTGGTGCATCTTTATATGACCACTTAGCGGTATTTTTATGTGCTTCAATAAATGTTGCATCTATATCTAAAATGAGTTCTTCATCTTTTATACTTTTTAGAAATTGTTTGAGATAATATTTACTAATGTCTCTGATACCACTTTCACCTTTTAATCCATGTTTATGAAAGTATTTTGTGAAGGCTGATGGCGTGGGAATATTTTCTATTTTTAAAAGTGTTAATAGTGCTTTGTCTAATCTTATTTCTTTAATATCCTCTACTACGCGACCACCACTGTGTAACATTAGGATTAAGGGATAAATGAACTCAAATGCTGAATAACCATTGTTGCGTTTCGCTTTTGGAAGATTAGTATTACAAATCTCTTCAAGTTTCATACCTTTGAAGTATTCTCCAATTATTGCTACGCCTGTTCTTGGTGTTAATTTCTCGTTTGTGGATTCTAATTTAAAATTTAATATTGTTTGCACTATAATTCTCTTGTTTTGGAAAAAGTTACACCCGTTGGGTGAAGTCTTTGAGTGTGACTTTTTCGCTTTAAAGTACCTAATTATAGAGCAAGTTGGCTTGTTGTCTAATTTGGTATGGAATT
>CAYRVR010000168.1:0-2158 GCA_964427835.1 uncultured Sulfurimonas sp.
AAAAAGGATGGCTCTGATAGGAGGTTTTACTCCACAAAAATCAAAAAGAAAAAAAGTACAAATAGTATAAAATTCAAAAAACCCTCTAGTATATTTGTCTCTCCATCATTGAAGTTAACGATACTGACTACAAGCGTGATGCCTATCATACTCATTTGAAGCGGGGTAAGTGCTAAGTCTATGTTAAAATTCATAACTTCGGCTACAAGTATAACGCTAGGTACCGTCAGAAGAAGTGTTGCTAGACTTGCGCCAAGTGCTATGTTTATGACAGTTTGCATGTTATTGTTTGAAGCTGATTTTAGAGCGGTAATCAGCTCTGGTGAAGCAGAGATAACAGCTACTACGAAAGCTCCGAGTGCCAGAGGAAGTCCTATGGAAGTGATACTATTGTCCATAAAAAAGGCGAGAAGTTCACTTAAAACTCCAATGATAACGATGGAAACACTTAGTAAAGTTGCATGGTAAGCACCGCTTATTTCGCTACTTTCTAAATGCTCTTGCTCAGTTGTATCTTTTTTGTTGTAGTTGTAAGTAAAGAAATACTTATGATTTTTTAGTTGGATTTTTGTAAACAGTATGTATAGTAACGCAAATACAAATACGGTAAAATTTTCATATAGGATTAGATTTTTTTGTGGTATAAAGTGAGGAATTACCATAGCAATTGCAAAGGCAACTATCAGCATAGAGATATATGAATTTGATGAATCCATGTTGTATTTTTGCTCCCCATATTTTATGCCGCCTATGAATGCACAGATTCCTAAAAGCCCATTTATGTCAAGCATCACAGCTGAGTATATGGTGTCTCGTGCTAGTGTTGGACTATGCGCATTTGTCATCATGATTACGATGATAACAATTTCAACTAAAACAGCGGCTATAGTCAGGATTAGCGTTCCATATGGCTCCCCATACTTCTTGGCAAGAATTTCAGCATGATGAGCAACGCTGATCGCTGAGTATATTATCACACAAAATATAACAAGAAATCCAATGATATTTCCTATCATGGTGCTTGCTAAAGTGTGTTCAAATGGATAAACTAAAATTAAAGTTATCAAAGAGAGCCAAAATGCCCCCTCTCTTTTTATATTTGCTACTATCATTTTATTTTATACTCGCTTGCAAAAAAATCATCGATTTCGCAAAAACTATTTTTTATGGCAAATCTTTTAAGAATTCCTCCAAAAAAACCACTGATGCAGAGTATTTCATCATTTGCACTTAAGATTGCACTCAAAACCATAGATATATCTCCCGTGTTTGAGGATATTATAATTGCTCCAAAACTGTTTTCTGTTTTTGTAACTATTGATTCTAGTTTTACATTTGTAGGGTTTTTAACTTTAGCATACAGGAAAAGTTTTTTTGTTCCCCAAAATATATCTTGGGCTTGCATTGCATCTTCATATCCAAAAGAAGCAGATGGAGTGATTTGCGGAGCAGTTGAGCCGATTTTATTGCCAAGAGATTGCATCAACATGGTGTTGAAGTATTCATAATTCATATTAAGTACCTTTGTATGGAAAAATTTAATATTTGATTTAATTTTTCCTCGTTTTTTAAAGTTCTGAAAGAGACATATCGCACCAAAATAGTTTCATTGCCTGTTTTGCATACATCGGCAAATGTATCATTTTTCAGAATCTCTATTATATCTTTAAGTTTTATTTTTTTCAATGTTATTGCCAATCCCAAGATTTTTTAACCTATATTTCTAAATTTTACAAGTTCTGTTGGGTGGCAGTAGTCATTTGAACCACAAAAAAGGGACTTCATTTTCAATTTTCTATTGCAGATTCATTTTAAGACTTATGATATTGAAAACAAGTCATTTTCAATATCATTTTTGACTCTTTACTTTTAAATGTATTTAAACAGATAGGGAAAGATGGCATAGGTGAGATTTATGGATAAGAGAAAATACTTCTAAAGGTATAAAAAGAGTGATGATGTGCTTGTTGTAAATGCGAGCGAGTATTTTGAAAGAGGAAAACGACGAGACTATCTAATAGGGGACAATATAAATAAAATAATCGATAGATAGATCTAGGAAGTATAATAAAACGCTAAATCTAGCGGATATACCTCTGTTTTTTTTTATCTTTTATTTTGTTGATATCTACAAAGATGAAGCTATCCACACAGTTGT
>CAYRVR010000169.1:0-2156 GCA_964427835.1 uncultured Sulfurimonas sp.
CTTTGGAAAATTCCATGGTAAAATGCTTGAAAAAGGCGTTTACTTAGCCTGTTCATCTTATGAGACAGGGTTTATCTCAACAGCCACAAGTGACGAGATGATTGAAGAGACAATAGAAGCTGCTAAAGCTTCTTTAAAAGAGCTAACAGCCTAAAATCAAATAAGTAGTTTCAATTAATGGGACTACTTATTGTCTACTACTTTTCACAACGCAAATAAAACCCCATACCATCCCAAAATGCATCAAGATTTTTAAATCTATCATTGAAGAAACAAAATTCATTAACAATTTGAGTATTGTCAATCTCTTCTGCTTCAAAATTTTTTTGAATCACCCCCAAAAAAATCTCATCATGATAAATAGCTAAAGTTTTTGTATCTTCTTCATCTTTATGATGTCTAAGTTCCAACAACACTTCAATGTCTAAATCTCTAGGTAACTCATGCTCTTCATTGTCTAAAAGCACATTTAAATAACGATAGTTGGAAGCCGTTCTCTCTTTATATATCTTCTTCTTATCTACTTTTTTCAATTTATGTGGCGGTGTATCATCATCCCAATAGCCACACTCATAATTATCAGAAAATCCACCCATATTTTGCTTTATTATTTTTTTAAATTTTAGCTTCTAAAACCTATAATCTAAATTAAGAATAACTTCTAAGCTTACAAAACATTTTCAAAGGAGATAAATATAAGCAAAAAGAACATCACCAAAACACCCACCTGTCCCATCGAAATCTTCTGACACGCTACCCTCTCTTGCTTCTCACAAACCCCACCTGCACAATATTTAGCTTCATCTTTATGACATCTATTGTAAATTTTACAGCCCAAACAGATACCAAATACAGCTTCAAAATAGAGTAAAACCAAACAGGTTATACAAGAAAGTCCAATGATTGCATTGTGTAAGCTCTCTTCTCCAATGGGTGTAGAGGACGGAAAAACTGTAGTTAATCCAAACAGAAAGATGGCTAATACAAGCCCAATACCCCATGCAAACCTTTTTTGATTTGCCCCCACATATTCAGGAACTTGATTGTTTACCATAAAACGACCCATGATTAAACTTGGGGCATATTTTGGGTTAATGAGTACGCGAATAATGAACTCAATTAAAAACGCTCCAATAAACAGTTGGGTCAGCAAAATACTCTTGCTAACCATGCAGTTAATAAAGTAAAGCAGTGCAAAGAGAAACAAAATTCCTGCTCCTGCTCTTAGCTCTCTTTCATTGAGTACTTTGACTTCGTAACCCTCTACGATTTCACCGAAATTGAATATTTTTGACATTTCATCCTCCCATCATTTTAAAAAACATAACTCAAACCAAGCATAATATTATCTTGTCCTACAGCAGAGATATCATCGGTTGCTTCATCATAAAAATTGTCCACAATTGTACCTGTACGGTTGTAGCCAACTTGCACCACGATGTCTTCGTTGACCGTATAATGTAAACCTATGCCAAAGATTATCTCTCCAATATCAAATTTGTCAATGGCTTTTATATTAGAAGAGCTTACTTCACCCACGCCAAACCCTAAGGAGAGGTAAGGCAATAACTTTTTAGAAGAGAGTGAAGTAAAGCCCCACTCATAGTTCACCCCTAAACTCTCTGTAGAAAACTTACCCTCATCGCCTTTAAGTTCGTTTCCTTTGTAGTAGAGTTCTACTCGGTTGCCATCAAAGTGTCTGTACCCAACCTTGATGCTGTGGCTTGAGCCTTTAATATCATGATATTTACTTTTACTTTTGTCTTTATTTTCAATGGTCATCTCTTCTGAACCAAGATTGGTAATACTACTGTACGTACCCACATACCAAGCATTAGGAAGCACCTCATCTGCTTGAATAAAAGTACTCAAAAGTGCTAAGGCAATTATTTTATTGCTTAAGTTATATCGTTTCATGTTAAATCCTTTAGTGTTGAATAGTGTTATTGTAATCCAAAGTAATGTGAGAAAAATGAGACGAAGTAGATTTTAGAAATTTCTACTAAAATACCTTATGAAAAATGACTACACAAACCTAACTTTACTTTATGTAGAAGATGATGAGATAATTCGCCAAAATGCTGTGGAGTACTTAAGCAACTACTGTCAAGAGGTCTTTTCTGCCAAAGATGGACAAGAGGCTCTTTTGGTTTACA
>CAYRVR010000170.1:0-2150 GCA_964427835.1 uncultured Sulfurimonas sp.
TATAAGCTTTTCATGAGCCAAATGCACTCCGTCAAAACCTCCTATAGCAAGAGTTGTAATATTTGAGCGTATAGAAGAACTTTTTTTATCAAGTGTTTTACCATCAATTTTAACCATAGTGCTCCTATTTTATATGCTTTTAGTATGCTACTGCATAAGCAAAACTTTACTAAAATTAGAGATAATTATAGTGCAAATAATCTTAATTTTAAATTGGTAATATTTTAGACTTCAGCTAACTTATATTATGTATTTTTGCCCTCTAAGGTATCTTTTTATATGTGAAAAAGCAAGTTATAAGACTAGTATAAAAAAATCTGAGATTATTTTAATAAAAGTTTTTAGGTTTAAATGCCACGGTTGTAAAGATTAGTAGATAAGCTGAATTTCATCTCTCTTTAAGTAAAAATAATTATAATCTATACTATGGATGCTAACATACAAACGGTTTTACACTACCATCAAACAACAAAACATTCGAGGAGTAGATATGCTCGTTCGTTAGGGTATATGGATTGGCAAACGCAGCCAAATCCCTTTCGAGAATACAAAAATACAAAGAAAATCCTTCTTCCTTTATGTTTAGAAAACAAAACCCCACCTTATCATCTTTTAGGCACACAAGAAATTTTACCCGCACCTCTTTGCACTGAGTCTATATCCCAGCTTATGCAATTTTCGATGGGTATAGCTGCATATAAATCAATAGGCACAAATACTTGGGCTGTACGATGCAATGCTTCAAGTGGAAATCTACATCCTACAGAGTCTTATCTTATCTTGCCGCCTTTATCTGAGCAAAACAGAAAAAGTACTATTTGCCATTATGCGCCAAGAAACCATGAGTTGGAACTCCTTGGAGAATTTAATACTAAATTTTGGGATACTTTACCAAAACATAGCTTTTTAATTGGAATTTCAAGCATTACCTGGCGAGAAGTATGGAAATATGGAGAGCGTGCTTTTCGCTACACACAGCTAGATGCCGGTCATGCCTGGCAAAGCATATGTATCTCAGCGGCAATGCTTGGATGGAGAGTAACAAAAATAGATGATATTACAGATGAAAGTATTGCGAGAATTTTGGGCTTAGATCAAAAAGAAAGATTTTTTGAAGCAGAAAACCCTGATATGCTTCTTATTGTATCTCCGTCAGCAATAACACAAAAAGCTATGACTCATTTACTAGAAGAAGATCTTCCTATCAAATATCATGGTGTTGCAAATAAATTGAGCCCATCTATGCATACTTGGGATATTATTCCCAAGATTGAAAAAGCAACTAGCACACCTCCTATACCTAAGCCCCCTATGACATCTAAAAAAATTATAAAGGAACCGACGAAAGAATCCAAAGTAGTTGTATTGCAAAGAAGAAGTATACACATAATGGATAAAGAACTTTCTAAAATTTCTAAAAAAACATTGTTTACACTCTTAAAAAGTGTCAAGTTTTCTCTTGATGGTAAAGAAAATAATGCGCATCTAGTCCTTATGGTACATCGAGTTTTAGATATGCCGCAAGGTATATACATATTAATACGCAATAACAAAGATAAACCTCTCTTAAAAACTCTTATGTCACAAGGCTTTTTATGGGAAAAAACTGAGCTAGAGGATTTGTATTGTTTAGAAAAAAAAGATTGTACAATGGTTTCAAAGGCTATTAGTTGTTCACAAGATATTGCAAGTGATGGGGCATTTACACTTGGTATGCTTTGTAGATTTTCTGACACTTTACAAGAGTATGGAGCCCACCAATACAAAGAGCTTTACTGGGAATGTGGAGCAATCGGGCAGCAACTTTATCTTGAAGCCACATCACTTGGCCTTAGTGGAACAGGCATAGGGTGTTTTCTAGATGATATGTTTCACAATCTTTTGAGATTAAGAGATAACCAATATCAAAGCTTATATCACTTTACTGTTGGAGTTGGTTTTGTAGATAGTAGAATTATGAGCAAACCTGCCTATTCAAATAGAAAAAACTAGAGGCAATACTTGTTAAATTTTTATCAATATGGGTGATAAGCACTATCCTTAAGCCTTGAGTTTGCAATATCAGTTAAAAATCTATTTCATAAAAAAACTCAACATTTCCCTCTTTGCCTTTAACTTTTGACTCCTCTTTGGTTATGATTTTCAAGCCT
>CAYRVR010000171.1:0-2122 GCA_964427835.1 uncultured Sulfurimonas sp.
GTTCTCAAATCGGCTCAAAAGGGCTACATCTTGAGTTGAAACAATAAAAAATGTGCGCTAAGAGTACTTATGTCGTAGCATTAGCATCACCTGACCCTTATATCCCCATAATATAACGGCCTGCGGGACACCGACGTCCGACAGAAAAATTTATTTTTTTAGCGGATGTCCGGTGCTTCCACTTGTTAGGTGGCGCGAAACGGCGCCTAACAAGGTGGGAGGTTCACACCCCACAGGGTGTTAGGTCGGTTGCGTAGCGACCGACCTAACGACTGAATTGAGAAATATTTGAGCCGCTAGGGTCAAATATTTCTCTCCAATGATTTGTTAACTTTTTACATTCCAAGACCTCTACTATACGAATTTGATTGTGTGTTTGTTATATTTTTTTTAACATTTAAGTTTAAACTCATTTCTTTATCAAACTCTTGAAGAGTTAAACATTTAGTAATATTACCTTCTTGTGTTACTCCTGCAACGAATCCATAACTTCCTGAACCACTTTCAGTCTTTGAACCTTTTTTAAATTCTAAAAAGTCACTTAAATAATTTTTAAAGTCTTCTAGTATTTTCCCATTAGTAAAATTTTTGCTTAACTCAATATAATTTTTTGAAAAATAAGTTTTTGCATTTAATATTAAATCTTTATTATCAATTTCTCCATAAATTAGAATGTGATGGCTATCCTTATCTTCTAGTTTTTGTTTTGCTGAATTAAAGTTAAAAAATTTTTTTTGTTCATCTTTAATAGAATTTTCATCTTTTTTAAACTCAATAAGAATAAATTTTTCATTTTTTCCAAAGATGGCATCTCCTGCTTTTTCTTCTTTTCCATCTAGAGGAGCAATAAAACTATCTAAATTAATATATTCTTTAATAAACTTGTACTCTACTGTTTTTTCCCACCATTTCATATATTAAATCCTTTATTTCGATTTTAAGTTAACGCCGCAAATCACCGGCGGCAAAAAGCAGAGCGACGAAGGAGCGGCGCTTTTTGTCGTCCGAGTGCATTTGCATTGTTAGGGCCTTATAAAGCCTCATTTAAGTCTACTTTTAATCCTGCTACTTTCAGCTCTTTAGCCAACGTTAAACGCCACGCGCCTGCTATATCGATATCAACATATAGTACCCCAAGATAATCAGAAGGAATTTCAACGTCTCCTTTTCTCAGAACACATACCCTATTCCTTCCTATTTTTGCTGCCATGTAGCCAAGTTCAACTAGAACATTTTGTCTAGCACGTGGTTGAAGGTTAGTTGGTGATACGGAGCTAGCACCTACGTCATCTGGGGTAAATATCACAACAGCGTATGCTGCATCAGTATGTTTTTCTAGTTTCTCAATTATCGTTTTCCCCTCATTTGCTTGCTCATGAAGGATTACAGCATTTAAGCCGAGTTTTTCAATGAACCTTGCTGTTGATTCCTTTGCCTGTTCATCATGTCCATGCACGATAAAAACATTACTGTTGTTTCCAGATACTATATTTCCTATTGTATTTGTGATTTCCTGCTCTTTAAACAATAACTCATGTGTATAGTCTTTCCCGGAGGTTAAAGGCAATAATCGCCGATCCGTTGCCATATCTGTAATGCATGAACTTCTCATTTTGTTATTATGCTGTTCTGCATAGTAAGATTTTGGTTGTGGAGTATTTGTTATTTTTATTTTCTGAACATCATCTATATTTTTTACTATCATCCCATCAACGGTAAATGCTCGTCCAGAATGCCAAGGCGTCACAATCTGCTTGTTAAGCTCTTCGATAGTTAGATCGTTGAAAACAGCAGATCTGTCTTTCTTTTTTCCATTACCAACCAACTCTACATGACAGTGCCAGTATTTCTCTGGATAATCTACTATTTCTTCCATAAGACTCCCAAGTCTAATTATTCAGCTTGCCCTAACTATTTATTGAATCAATCTATTATACACCATTGATGCTTAATCCTAATCATTCCAAAAATAAAGTTAAATTTTTGTGGGATATGTGTGATAATATTTTGCAATACACATGTTTTTTAGTTTAAAAACATTTGCATTCATAGTCAAAAAATTTATTGTCGTTGGTCATAATCTTATATTTTCGGCTGATCGCCTGTGCGATCAGCATCCGAT
>CAYRVR010000172.1:0-2051 GCA_964427835.1 uncultured Sulfurimonas sp.
AATGGTGTCAAGAGAGAGACTTGAACTCTCGACCTCCGGCTTATGAGACCAGCGCTCTAACCAGCTGAGCTACCTTGACATCGCTTAAGAGGCTGGAATTATACACAAGTAACTCTTAGAGTTTTATAAAAGTGTTGAAATCCCTCATTATTATTTAAAAAGCACCTTTTCTATACTCTTTTGATCAAAACCACAAATCCATTTACTCCCTATAAGTACAACCGGAACACCACGACATCCGTGTCTCTCACAATCTTTTGCCGCTTTTTCATCTTTCGTAATATCAATCGCTTTAAACTTTATGCCTTTAGACGTAAAATAATTTTTTGCCACACTACACCATTTGCAGGTAGGTGAAGTAAAAAGAACAACTTTTTTCTGTTTTTCTTGCATTTCACAACTCCTTATTCTTAATTGCAAAATTTTAATCCATGTAGCCTTTAAGATAAATTAACTTATTTTAAAAAATTTAATAAACTTTAGTCATAAAGGCTAAAGGTATTGACAAAGTTACAATTTTAATGTAAAATCATCCCTGTAATTTTTTTAACAATTAGGAGGATATATAATGAATTTTAAACCACTAGGAGACAGAATTCTTGTAAAAACTGTCGAAGAATCAAATACAACTGCAAGTGGAATCATCATTCCTGATAACGCAAAAGAAAAACCAAACCGCGCTGAAGTCATTGCAATAGGCACAGACGTCGAAGATGTAAAGGTTGGAGATACTGTCGTTTATGGTAAATATTCTGGAACAGAATTAGTACTTGATGGCAATGACTACATTGTACTTGAAGTTTCCGATGTACTTGGCGTGATAGCATAATAATTTAATAGACTATAAATATAGAATAAAAAGAGGAGAAATAAATGGCAAAAGAGATAATTTTTTCAGATAACGCTAGAAATCAATTGGCACGTGGTGTTGAGAAACTCACAGATGCAGTAAAAGTAACAATGGGACCTCGTGGACGTAATGTTCTTATACAAAAATCTTATGGTGCACCTGTAATCACAAAAGACGGTGTATCTGTTGCACGTGAAGTTGAGCTACAAGACAAACTCGAAGATATGGGTGCACAACTTGTAAAAGAGGTAGCATCAAACACTGCAGATGAGGCAGGTGATGGAACTACGACAGCAACTGTACTTGCAAATGCAATTTTCAGTGAAGGGCTAAGGAACATTACAGCAGGCGCAAACCCTGTTGAAGTAAAACGAGGAATGGATAAAGCATGTGATGCAATTTTAGAAAACCTCAAAGCTTCTTCTAAAATCATTAAAGATAAAAATGAAATTGCACAAGTTGCTACTATTTCTGCAAACTCTGATGCTGCTATTGGAAATATGATAGCAGAAGCAATGGAAAAAGTTGGTCAAGATGGTGTTATCACTGTTGAAGAAGCAAAAGGTATTTCAGATGAGCTTGATGTTGTTGAGGGTATGCAATTTGACCGCGGATACTTAAGCCCATATTTCATTACAAATACTGAAAAAATGACAGCAGAGATTGAAAATCCATGGATTCTTTTAGCTGACAGTAAAATCAACTCACTCAAAGATTTACTACCAGTTTTAGAACAAGTACAAAAAACAAACCGTCCACTCCTTATAATTGCTGAGGATGTAGAAGGTGAAGCACTTTCAACACTTGTTGTAAACAAACTCCGTGGCGTACTTAACATCTCTGCAGTAAAAGCACCAGGATTTGGTGACAGACGTAAAGCAATGCTACAAGATATTGCAATCCTTACAGGTGGAACTGTTATCTCAGAAGAGACAGGACACACACTTGAAGCTGCTGAAATATCTATGCTTGGACAAGCAGCACGTGTGGTAATTGACAAAGACAATACTGTTATTGTTGATGGTGCAGGAAGCGAAGAAGCTGTAAAAGCACGTATTGCTGAAATTAAAACACAAATTGATGCAACAACAAGTGAGTATGATAAAGAGAAATTACAAGAGCGTCTTGCAAAACTCAGTGGTGGTGTAGCAGTTATTAAAGTTGGTGCTGCAACTGAAACTGAAATGAAAGAGAAAAAAGA
>CAYRVR010000173.1:0-2025 GCA_964427835.1 uncultured Sulfurimonas sp.
ATTATATAAAAACTGCGTTTAAAAAATGCCTAGTCCTCTTCTACGAAGCCAAAATCCTCTTCTTCTTGCCCTTTTTGTGCAGTTAAAATATCTTCAACAAGCTCTTTTGCCTCATCTTCGTCAAGATCTCCATTTTTAATATCTTCAAGCACATCTTCAAGATCAGCCTTGAATTCACGAAGTTCTTCTATCTCCTCTTTTGCATCATCAGTTGCCTCTTTATTCCCTGCAATCTCTTCAAAAATCTCATCTAGTCTATCTTTAATGTCAGGAATAACACTTTTTGTCAGTAATTCCTCTAATTTTTCTATTTGTGACATCTTTTTTGTCCTTCGTATATTATTTATGTAATAATACTATAATTAAATAAAAAAGTATGGTTTATGAATTTTTATGCAGTAATAATCGGAACAGAAATACTCAATGGACGAAGAACAGATAAGCATTTTGACTTTATAAAGAGTGAATTACAAAAATATGGACATGAACTCTTTGGCTCTTTTATTATCAAAGATGATAAAGAACTTATGCGACGTACCTATAAAATGGTGCAAGAAGATCCAAACGCAGTGATGTTCTCTTTTGGAGGTATTGGCTCCACACCTGATGATTTAACACGTGAAATAGCTTCTGAAGTCTTTAGAAGAGCACCACTTGTGGTACATGAACAGTTTCAAAAAGATATTATTGAAAAATTTGCACAGGAGGCATATCCACATAGAATTCACATGGCAGACCTACCTCCAAACGCAGCTCTGTTGAAAAATCCCGTCAATAATATGTCAGGATTTTCTTTAGATAACCGCTTTTTCTTTGTGCCGGGCTTTCCTTCTATGGCACATCCTATGCTCAAGGATGTTATTCAAAAGTATTTTAATAAAAGTGTTGAGAAGTATCGCTATACACTCAAAGCAAACACAAGTGAAAATACACTTATAGGTGTAATGCAGGAATTACCAGCCACCATAGAGCTCTCTTCGCTACCCATTTTTATAGATGGTAAGCCAAATGTAGAACTCTCTCTTGCAGGAGAGAACAAAGAAGAAGTTCTCCATTATTTTGAAAAATTTCAACAAGAACTTAAAAGTAAAAATATTCCTTTCAAAATAATATAAGTAAGAAAGCATAAATATGGTACTTTTTTTGCTTTGTTGTTCGTAAAAAACGAAAAGAGTACGATTGAAACCAAAAGATGAAGTGACAAGAAGTTTACTGATTGATAGACAGACTTGGGATGATGCGATGAAATATTCACGCAGTAGATATAAAATGAGTTTAAGTAAAGTTATAGAATCGCTTTTACAGGATTGGTTAGTAAAAGAGAAAAGAAAACCCCTCGACCATTCAAATCAAGGAAAATTTTTCGAATAAAACTATCTTGCATAGCCCCTATTTTGCGGGGAATTTTCATTATAGTCGAAAAGTGCTAAAATACTTTTTTTATTCATTTTACGGGCAAAATCAACAGCCGTAAACCCCTTGTTATCTTGTATATCTTTATCTGCACCATTGTCAAGGAGTATTTTGGCAATCTCTACACGTCCATAACATGCAGCAGCCATCAGTGCGGTGAACCCACTTTTTCGTGTTGTTTGATTAACATCTTTGCCTTTTTCAATAATAAAACGAACCATCTCTTGATTATCATATGTAATGGCCATATCAAAAACACTCACACCTTCATCATCAAAATCAAAAATATCAGCACCATTTTCTATAAGAAGCATTAAGGTTTCCATATCGCACTGTTCACGTAAAGCACAAGCAAGAACTGACTCCCCTGCTTCATTTGTTGCGCAGACATCAGCACCTTTTTTCAGGTGTTGTTTGATACCGAGATAATCATCATTTTTAAGGAGTTCTAACCATTTATTCATTGTTTATAACTTTATTGAAATTTATTTTTATATTTTATGATTGTACTTAAAATCTTATTAGGAGTTTTTAAGTATAATGGCACAAAAAATTACTTAAGCGAGAATTCAATGCAAATCATAGAAACAACAGATGCTTTTAAAGCTCTTA
>CAYRVR010000174.1:0-2016 GCA_964427835.1 uncultured Sulfurimonas sp.
AAGCAGAATGATAACAGGACTGATAAAAAACATAAAAAGAAACCTACAAGACTAAAGACTATTAAGACTAACGACCATCAAGACTAACGACTATTTAGACTAACGACTATTAAGACTATTCAAGATATAATTCAAAAATTGAACCAAAAATTACGAGGTATTTATGCAAAACGAAGAGTTGACTTTAACGCTACTCAGAAAAGCCGAGGTTATTGAGTCTCAAAAGTCTATAGCTGATGAGCTCGGTTTAAGTGTTGGTAAGGTTAACTATGTCTTAAAAGCATTGATAGAAAAAGGTCTCATAAAAGCAGATAATTTTTACAAAGCCAAAAACAAAAGAAAATACAAATATCTCCTCACACAAAAAGGCATAGAAGAGAAGATCACTCTTATCAAAAAGTTTATAGAACGAAAGAAAGCTGAGTATGAAGAGTTGCAGAGAGAATTGGAGAGTCATTCTTGAATACTTTAAATTTGATCAAACAAGGCGAGAGCCAAACTGTGGAGCAGCTTCTAAGTGGAGATTACTCTTCTCAAACAAGAAACAGAGCCGTAGCAGGGGCATTTAAAGAAGCAGGTATCATAGAAAAGTATGGTTCAGGAATTGCAAAGATTCAAAGTGAATGTAAAAAGCATAGAAAAGTAGAAGCTAGCTTTGAAGAATTTCAACATTGTTTTAGAATTGTATTGAAAAAAATAGGCAAAAATACTAATGAGGGAGTAAATGAGGGAGTAAAATCCCTATATGAGCTAATCAAAAACAATCCAAATAAAAAAACACCTTTTTTTGCTAAAGAGCTTAATACTTCTGTAAAAAATATTGAGTGATGGATAAAACAGTTAAGAGGCGAAGGCAAGATAGAGTTCAAAGGTGCTCCCAAAACTGGCGGGTATGTTGTGAAGGGTAGTGATGAAAAATAGACTAAATCAAGAACTATCAAACAACACCTCTCAAAACTTCAAAATGACAAGTTTCTAGAAAGAGTAGGTGGAAGAAAAGATGGATATTGGGAGGTTTTGGATGTTGAGCAAAATAACAGTAAGAATGAAATATCAAAAAGTTGAGGCAATAAATGAGTAATGCAAAAATGGTGAAGTTTAATAATGTTAAAATGTTACAAGTAAAAAAGGGAGATAAGATGCAAGCATTAATATCGGCATTCAATAAAAGATACCACCATGTAATAGAAGAAGGAGAATAAGTGGATAAGCAAATAGCAATAATAGGACTCGGATATGTAGGTTTACCTTTGGCTCATGCCTTTAGCTTCAAATACCAAGTTGTTGGTTTTGATATCAACGAAGCAAGAATCAGAGAGTTGCAGGATGGATATGATAGAACATTAGAACTTGATGAAAATCAAATGAGAGAGACTCTTCATAATGGCATGAAGTTTACTACAAACTTAGATGATGTTGCCGATTGTAATATCTATATAGTTACAGTTCCTACTCCAATAGACAAAGATAACCGTCCAGATTTGACGCCGCTTATCAAATCATCTCAAAGTGTTGGTAAAGTGCTTAAAAAAGGCGATATTGTAATTTATGAATCTACCGTCTATCCAGGTGTAACAGAGGAAGTTTGTGTGCCAGAGCTCGAAAAGGTTAGCGGCTTAAAATTTAACGAAGATTTCTTTGCAGGTTACTCACCAGAGAGAATTAATCCAGGTGATAAAGAGCATACAGTTACTAAAATCCTTAAAGTTACATCTGGTTCTACTCCAGAAATTGCAAAAGTAGTTGATGATTTATATAAAAGTATTATTACTGCTGGAACTTTTTTGGCTTCATCAATTAAAGTAGCAGAAGCAAGTAAGGTAATTGAAAATACTCAAAGAGATGTGAATATTGCTCTTATTAATGAGCTTGCACTTATCTTTGACACTATGGGAATAGATACAAATGAAGTTATTGATGCAGCGTCAACCAAATGGAACTTCATCAAACTAACACCCGGGCTTGTGGGAGGACACTGCATTGGTGTTGATCCATACTATCTAACTTTCAAAGCAG
>CAYRVR010000175.1:0-1954 GCA_964427835.1 uncultured Sulfurimonas sp.
ATATACAAAGCAAAAACCCCAAAATCCTCAGGCGTATAAATCCGTGTCAAAATAGGACTAATGGCAATAGGAATAGCTTGTGCAATGGTTGTACCCGTCATAAGAGTTAGAACATTGCGTGAGAACTCTGACTTTGGTTTTAGTCTATTGAGCATCACGCACTCTCACAAACACAGGAAATCTCGGCTTAGCACTTTTTGTAAACTTTTTATATTTGAAAGTGATAATGCTTCCTATCTTCGGTGGATTTTTTCGCTCTTTAAGACTCAATCCACTTCCTATGTTAAATGAAATATTATTATCCATTTGACACACAAGTGAACCCAGCATATTTTTATATTTTCCATGACCTTGCTTGTATCCTATTACTTTACACTCTGTGTCGTAAAATGATTTCACCTTCAAAGCTTTTGAAGTGCGTTTAGCAATATAGACTGCGTTTGGATCACGGACTACAACACCTTCACCACCTTTTGCTTCAATCTCTTTTAAAAACTTTAGCATGTTTTTTCTGTTTTTTACAGCTATTTGTGGTATGATTTTTATGATTTTACTCTCATAAGGTTTTACTTTTGAGAGTCTTTGAAAAAGCCCACCAGTTGCGTTTGGTACTTCAAAGATATTGTGTGTAATCTTATGCCACTTAGCATCATTAGGAACCTTTGCTCTCAGAGTAGAACTTATAAATTCAAAATCCCCTCTTTTACTCCAAAGTTCCCCATCAATAGCAAAGGGTGGATAATTTTTTGTAAACCATGCAGGAGCATGAATAATTTTTCCACCCCTACTGATGAGATGCTTTCCATCCCAATAACCTCTTACACCATCAAGTTTTTCACTCATGACCCAGCCACTAATGTTTTGGTCTTTATATACTTTTAAAAGTAGTAGATTGGGCTTTTGAGCAAATAGAAAAAAAGGGATAAAGAGAAGAAAAAGTTTAATCATAAACGCTCACAAATATACTCAATCTCAGCATCACGCAAATAAGGATTCATAGGCAAACTCATAATCTCTTTACTAACCCTCTCAGCTACAGTAAAGTCACCCTCTTTATAATTTAGATAGTTAAAACACTCTTGTAAATGCAATGGCATTGGGTAATGCACTGCTGTTGGTATGCCTTGCTCTTTGAGTTTGGCTTGGAGTGCATCTCTGTTTTGAACTCGTACTGAGTATTGTGCCCATGCTGATGTTGCATTTGTATCTACAAATGGGAGAACAAGCGCTTTGTTTTGTAGGGCTGTTGTATATTTTTGTGCCACTTCTTGACGAAGGGCGAGATCTTTTTTATAGTGTTTGAGTTTTACATTCACTACTGCACATTGGAGTGTATCCATTCTTCCACCTATACCGATATATTTATGGTGGTAGCGTTTGTTTTGACCATGGACTCTGAGCATTTTCATCTTTTGTGCTAATGCGTCATCGTCTGTAAAGACTGCTCCGCCATCTCCAAAGCATCCGAGTGGTTTTGCAGGGAAAAAGCTTGTAGTAGATATGTCACCTAAATTTGAATCAGATTTTCCTTTATAAGTACTACCAAAAGATTGCGCACCGTCGATGATGACTTTGAGATTATGTTTGTTCGCAATTGTTTGGATAGCATCCATATCTGCAGGTTGTCCATACAAACTTACAGGGATGATAGCTTTTGTTTTTGGTGTGATCTTTGCTTCTATTTGGCTTGGATCGATGTTGTATGTCTTTTCATCTATATCTACAAATACCGGTACAGCACCTAAAAAGGCAATCGTCTCAGCCGTAGCTATAAAAGTAAAAGGAGTAGTTATTATCTCATCACCCGGTTTAATATCAAGTGTCATCATAGCTAATATGAGTGCATCCGTTCCACTTGAGCATGTTATGGCATGTTTAGCACCAGTAAAAGTTTGTAAATTTTCTTCTAACTCTTTGACTGCATCACCCATGATGTAGTTTGCTCTATCAAGCA
>CAYRVR010000176.1:0-1935 GCA_964427835.1 uncultured Sulfurimonas sp.
TGGCCTCAAGAGTGAGTATGAAAAGAAAAAGAAGGAGAATATGTTTCATACCCATTTACCTTTTTAGTATTTTGCCACTAGACCTACATAGACTGAGCGCCCTGCTGTTGCATATCCATCTACTGTTTGGTAATATTTGTCTGTAATGTTGTTTATTTTAGCATAAAAAGAGAGTTTTTTGCTTGCTTTCATGTTCGCAACAAGATCAGCTGTTGCATATTTTCCTGTTTGTGCACCTTTGTTATCTGCTTTATCATAACGTGTCCCAACGTACTGTATATGTGTGCTAAAATCAACATTTTCTGATAGATAATAGCTTGCTGTTAGATCAAGTTGGTTTATTGGACGTCGTGCAAGGGTTTTACCCTGTGCATCTTCTGTTCTAAGGTAAGTATAGAGTGCCTTAATCCCAATATCGTTGCTAAAATAGTTCTCAAATCCAAGTTCTAAACCTTTTAATTTTGATTTTCCAGTAAGTTGTACATATCCAGCAGGATATTGATAATCTATTAAATCTTTTATTTCATTATAAAAACCTGTAATCCAGAGTGTATCATTCCCAATTGTTAGATCGGTAGTTAATGTTTTTTCAGGTTTTAGATTTGGATTAGCCCCAAATTGGCCATAGAGTTGTCCTAGTGTAGGTGCATTATATCCTGTCCCTGCATTCATACTAATATAGAAATTATTTTTGAGAAATTGTTTTATTCCAACTTTTCCAGTGAAAGCATTGTCAAATGCATTAAAAGCATCATATCGGAGTGATTCTGTAAGAATAGTATTCGCATTTATAAATAAATCTAATTTATTATAGTTTGTTGCAAAAAGAGATTTTGCATTGTAATTTTTTGTTGTGTTAGGTGTTATATCTTTTTGTTCAAATTTTTGATACGAACCACCAACCCTTACAAAACTATTTTTGCTATATGTAATTTTATCTTCAAGTTTGAGTTCGTTGACGCTACCATCATATTTATATGTACCGTAAACACCTATAATATCACGATTAAATTCTGAGAGGTTGTAGTTGAGTTTTATATCATTTATACTATCTTTATGATTAAACCCTATTTGATAATAACGATTAAAGAGAGTTGTTTGTGGAATAGGAGAATCACTCGAAACATAGCCTCCTATTGCCGCATTAAACGCAGAAGCATCATAGTGTACAATAGATTTTACAATATTTGCACGTGCGCTGATAGAATCATGTTTTGTAAAATTATAAGCTACATCAAAGTTGTAGGTTCTGTTGATATATGGATCTTTTTCATATCCAATTTCGTCATATCTTTTCCCATAATTTGCATCTCCTTTAAAAGGTTCTGCTGCAGAAAAGCCATCTGTCGTATAAAGTAGAGAACTTGCATTCATACGGAGTTTTTCATTTGCATATGAAGCATGAACGGATGTTTTGGCTGTGTTGTAAGAACCATATTCTGTATGAATTGAAGCATGTGTCCCTTTTTTTGCCTTTGAAGTAATGATATTAATGACACCTCCACTTGCATCACTTCCCCAAACACCAGACTGTGCACCTTTGATAATTTCAATA
Organism: uncultured Sulfurimonas sp.; assembly: GCA_964427835.1. Lineage (GTDB taxonomy): Bacteria > Campylobacterota > Campylobacteria > Campylobacterales > Sulfurimonadaceae > Sulfurimonas. The sequence continues at coordinate 1,556 of CAYRVR010000176.1, forward strand.
CGTTCTACATTGTCAAGCATAATTTGTGAAAATTCTGCTGCTGCGCCTATTGCTGTAGGATTGTTGTAGCGGATGCCATCTATGAGAACAAGAACTCTTTTTGAACTCATTCCTCGTACGTAAATAGTGGATGCTGTTCCGACACCTCCATTTTGAGAAATGGAAATATTTCCAAGTTTATTAAGTGCTTCATTTAATGTTGTAACACGGGAATCTTGGATTTGTTCTTTTGTAATGATAGTAACATCATCTGTGACATCTTTTTTCTTAAGTGTTGTTCCTTGTGCTGCTGTTACATTTATGGTACCTAATGTAAATGCATTACTTGCATGAAGTTGACTCAAAAGAGCGACTGAAAGAAGGGAGAGTTGTATTGTTTT
>CAYRVR010000177.1:0-1901 GCA_964427835.1 uncultured Sulfurimonas sp.
CAAAACGTAAAAAGAAGCCCTGAGTAAGCCTGTCCGTTTTTGAGCAACTTGTTATACATTTATTGATTTTCAGCCTCAGAAAAGACGCTTAATGCTGTATTTAATGCATTAATCATAGCGGGGAAACCTCCATAGAGCGACATTTGGAAAATTGTTTCGCTAATTTCTCGTTGTTTAACGCCCGCATTAAGAGCATTTTTAATATGGATTTCAAGCTGTGGTAATGAGTATGCTCCTTGTGCCGTTAACGCTCCGATGGTAAGTAAAAATCTAGTTTTAATATCTAACCCAGCTCTTGAATAAATATGTCCGTATGACATTGCAACAACACTCTCAGAAAACTCAGGAAGATGGCTATCATAACGATATTTTAAAACTTCTTCTGTTTCAGGTGCTATTTTTTCTAATAAATTTCTACCTTTTTTGAGGCTGTCACTAGGATTATTTTTCATTATATTTGTGCCAACCCACCATCAACTTGTAAGTCCGAACCTGTGATAAAGGATGCCGACTCAGATGCAAGAAAGTATATTGCTTTAGCAATTTCTTCTGGTTCCCCTATACGCTCAAGTGGAGTACTTGATTTAACAGACTCTAAGATGGAAGGAAGCTTATCTCCGAATCCAAATTTATCAAAAATAGGAGTTTCAGTTACACCTGGTGATATTGTATTGACTCTAATTCCTCTTTCTCCTAACTCTTGTGCAAAGGAACGTGTTAATGAGCGTACTGCGGATTTAGATGCACCATATACTGCCCAAATACCAGCTCCTTTTTGTGCCTGTATAGATGATAATAAAACTACAGATGAATTTTTATTAAGATAAGGCAATGACTTTTGAACTGTAAAAAAAACGCCTTTGACATTTATACTCATTGTCTCATTAAAGCTACTTTCTGTTACCTCTTCGATACTTTGGGGTTTAGCAATACCAGCATTTGCAATAACTACATCGAGCTTGCCCCATTTATCGAAGCATCCTTTATAAAAGCGTTCTAGGTCACTAACCGAAGCTACATCACCAGAGAATGTATATATATTCTCTGGATTTGTTTCTTGTATATTTTTAAGCGTATCAATTGATTGTGCAAAAATAGCAACTTTATAGCCTTTTTCTAAAAACAACTTTGTTGTTGCAAGTCCAATTCCAGAGTTTCCACCTGTAATTGCCACGATAGGATTTTTCATAGTTTTAACCTGTGTTTTATTCAGAACAATAAGACTATCCTTTTTCAGGAGGCTTGAATACACTATAATAAACAATATCCAGTATAACGGAAGATTTATGCCAAACAAACATATCAGTGCTTTTATCAGAAGTTATAGACAAGCAAATGGAGAGAGCCTCCAATCTTTAGCAAACCGATCCAAAGTTAGCCGTTCAATGATTTCACAAATTGAGAGCGATAAAACCAGCCCAACAATTGGTGTTTTAACTAAGTTAGCCAAAGCAATGAATATTAAAGTTGGAGACCTTGTAGAACCACCTAACACCTCGGATACGATAAGCATCTTTGAACCTAGCTTAGATAATAAAGTGAGCAACGAAAATAGTGCTTTTGTTTGCCACCAATTGACGGCAAAAACAGGAAGAATACCTACTGACTTTTATTTTTTCTATTTTTCTGAGTATGGTAAGACTGCTTTTTCATCAAATATTGCTGGGGCAACAAAATATCTTTGGGTAGAGCAAGGAAAACTAACTGTTTATCTTTCAAGTGAGGTCGTTAATATTGAATCAGGGCAAATGATTTCATTTAATGCTTCAGTTCCACATAGGTTTGAAAGTAAATATGGAGAGCTGGCTAGAGGGGTATTTCTCGTGACGTATCATGATCTAGTTGTATAACGCCTCAAACACTCGACCCTAACTCACCCCGATTTTTGTGCTAAAAGCGAT
>CAYRVR010000178.1:0-1873 GCA_964427835.1 uncultured Sulfurimonas sp.
TAAGATTAAAAATAAGTGGAAGAGCCACTATTTTAGATGATAAAGAGAAAATATCCCAGTATCTTGACTATTTTGAAACATATGATATTAACAGACTAATTGAAATTGATATTGATTATGTTATACCAAATTGCTCTACAAATATAAATGCAGTTAAAAAATCTTTACTTGGATAAATACATAGGTAAGGTAGTATGAGTAGAGCAACAATTTATGCTATTAGGTAAAATGTTGCATACGGTGACTAGTTCGCAAATGAGCAGGAATAAAAATGGCATATAGTAAATGTATTTATTGTAATGAAGAAAAAGAGTCGTATTCAAGAATATTCAAAAAACAGTCATTAAGGTACACCCAAAGTAGAAGGTTTATAGGTTGTATTTCTTGAAAAAAAGTTATAATTTTTTAATTGATGAAGGTTAATATATGGAAGAATATTTAAAAGAGACGGAAATAGTAGATTTTTCTAACAAAGAGGTTGCAAAACTTGCCAAAAACCTTGCAAATAATGCTAAAAATGATGAAAAGATAGCTAAAAGATGCTTCGAGTTCGTTCGAGACGAAATTCACCATAGCGGGGATTTTAAAGATGAAGTAACAACTTGCAGAGCAAGTGAAGTGATAGAGTATAAAACGGGATGGTGTTATGCAAAGGCAATTCTTTTAGCCGCATTACTTCGAGCTAATGGCATCCCAACTGCTTTTTGCTATCAGCGTTTATCATGTAGTGAATATGAAGAGGGTGTGTATTGTCTTCACGGGCTTAATGCTGTTTATCTTAAAAAGTATGGGTGGTACAAGATTGATGCAAGGGGAAATAAAGAGGGTGTGGATGCACAGTTTATGCCACCTATTGAAAAGTTGGCATTTACCCCTCAAGCAAATGAATACGACATAGATGAACTCTACGCTGATCCGCTTCCCGAAGTGATAGAGGCTTTGGAGAAAAATAGTTGTTATAGTGAGATGGTGGCGAACTTTCCAGATATTAAAGGATAAAAGTTGGGCAAGCAGTATAAAAAATTGACAGATAAAGATATAAAATTCATACAAGAGCAAAAGCTGTTTTATCTAGCAAGCGCATCAAATAAAGAGGTAAATTTATCTCCAAAAGGGTATGATTCGATTCGTGTATTGGGTAATACAACTATTCTTTTTATGAGCTATCCAGGAAGCGCTAACAGAACATATCGTGATGCAGTAAATAATGGAAAGTTTACACTTGTTTTTAATGCTTTTGAGGGAAAGCCAAAAATATTACGCTTATTTTGTAAAGCTGAGATAGTAGAAAACAAAGTGATGCGTTTCAAAACTATTTGGATATGTTTAATGAACAGGACTCTTTAGTGCGAGATCTGTTTCTCTTTAAAATCTATGCAGTTGAGTCAAATTGTGGCGAAGCTGTACCGTATATGGAGTATAAGGGAGAGAGAACTTCTTTAAAAGAGTGGGCAATCAAGATGGAGAAAAGTAATAAACTTGAAGAGTATAAAAAAGCACACCATATTCCAGTGAATTTGGAGGAGATAAAATAATGGCGCAGGTAAAGATATATGGACTCAAAAAGAACTTGCATAAAATAAAATACAAATTATCAGAAACCATCCATAAGACAATCGTCAAAGAGCTTTCATTTCCAAAGGAAAAGCGCTATCATAGATTTATAGCTTTCGATGAAGAAGATATGCTGTTTCCTGATACAAAAAGTGAGCATTACATAATCATAGAGATAATGATGATGCAAGGACGAAGTGAAGAGACAAGAAAAAATCTTATAAAAGCACTTTTTGTAAACATTGAAAACGAGTTAGATATAGTAAAAACGGATATAGAGATATGTATTATTGAATCTCCGGCTTGCAATTGGGGATTT
>CAYRVR010000179.1:0-1871 GCA_964427835.1 uncultured Sulfurimonas sp.
ATGAATTATGATGTAATAGTAGTTGGTGGTGGGCATGCAGGAATAGAAGCTGCTCTAGCTGCCGCACGCATGGGGAATAAAACACTGCTTGTTTCAATGCTTGCTGAAAATGTAGGAGCCACTTCGTGTAATCCTGCTGTTGGTGGTTTGGCAAAAGGGCATTTGGTCCGTGAAATAGATGCACTTGGTGGTGAGATGGGTCTCATTACGGATGAGGCTGGCATCCAATTTCGGATTTTAAACCAGACAAAAGGGCCTGCTGTACGAGGAAGTCGTGCGCAGATAGATATGGACAAGTACAGAGTTATTGCCCGTAATGTTATTTTAAACACTCCAAATTTGGACCTTGCACAAGATACAGTAGAGTCTTTAATAGTAGAAGATGCCACGGTTAAAGGTGTAACAACTACGCTACTTAACGAATATAGAGCTGCAAAGGTTATCATTACGAGTGGAACATTCTTAAATGGCATTATTCATGTTGGTGAAGTACAGCAAGTCGGTGGACGTTTTGGTGAGCAGACAAGTGTTGGACTGAGTGCTTCACTCAAAAATGATTGTGGTTTAAACATGGCACGGCTTAAAACTGGAACATGTGCGCGTGTGGATAGCTCTACCATTGATTTTTCTCAAATGGAGGAGCAAGATGGTGATGCTCTGCCAAATCCTTTTAGTTTTAAAACAGACAAAGAGAAGTTCCGTGCAACGAAGAAACAGCTACCGTGTTACATTGCCTATACCAATGAAAATACACATAACATTATAGAATCAAATTTTTACAGAGCACCACTTTTTACAGGACAAATCGCAGGAAAATCACCAAGGTATTGTCCTTCTATTGAAGATAAAATTGATAAATTTCCCGAAAAAGATCGCCATCATCTCTTTATAGAACCACAAACAGCTGACAATACAGAGTGCTACATTAATGGTATGAGCACCTCTCTGCCACCAGATGTGCAGCGCGATATGATCCACTCTGTTAAAGGGATGGAGAATGCAAAAATTGTCCGTTATGGTTATGCTATAGAGTATGATTTTGTAGATCCGCGTGAGTTACAGCACTCCTTGGAAACAAAAAAAATAAAAGGACTCTACCTTGCAGGACAGATCAATGGAACAACAGGGTATGAAGAAGCAGCCGCACAGGGAATCATGGCCGGTATAAACGCAGCCCTTTCTTTGCAAGGAAAAGAACCTTTGGTTTTACGTCGTGATGAGGCATATATTGGGGTTTTAATAGATGACTTAGTTACAAAAGGGACAAATGAACCCTACAGAATGTTTACTTCCCGTGCCGAGTATCGATTGCTGCTCCGTGAAGAGAGTGCAGACATCCGTTTAGCACACTATGGGCATGAACTTGGACTAGTGAGTGATGAACTCTATGCAAAAGTACAGAAAAAAGCACAACAAATAGAAGCAGGAGCGAAACTTTTAGAAGAGACTAAGTTTACTCCAAATAAAGAGTTTAATGCGCTTTTAGCTTCAATGGATGAAGAACCGCTCAAAGATGTCTCTACAGCACAGCAACTTGTAGCCCGTAAAAGTTTTGATGTTGAGAAGATGCTTCGCATTGTGCCGGCGCTTGCAGAGTATGATGATTACATTAGAGAAGAGATTTTGGTTGAGGGAAAATATGCACGTTATGTAGATAAACAAACGCAAGAGATTGAACGCATGAAAAAGTATCTTAAAATCGCAATTCCAAAAGATTTTGATTTTACAGGTGTCAGTGGACTCTCAAATGAGATTCAAGAGAAACTTGCTGCGTTTAACCCACCAACACTCCAAGCTGCAATGAACATCAGTGGTATAACGCCTGCTGCAATTGAGATACTGCATATTTATATTCGGATGGCTGAAAAATC
>CAYRVR010000180.1:0-1868 GCA_964427835.1 uncultured Sulfurimonas sp.
TATCATGACTCTTTTTATAGATTTGTTGAACCATCAAGTTTGACTCCTTTTACTTATCAAGCGAGATCAAGAGCCCTACATGCTGCGTTGGTAATAGCTATACGACATAGTAACATAGGCATGTTAAATAATGATACAGCGGGTAATTTTGATAAAAATAATGAATTAATCAAGAAGGTGATAAAAGAGCTAAAAATTCGTTGCAAATTAGCTATTGGAAAGAATAAAGAGATGGTTAAAAAAACTAATGAACATATTGATAGTTTAATTAATCAGTGGTTCGAATATGTTGAATATGAAACAAAACAAAATAATAGAGGTGACATTAAAATTAGATACTCTAAAATAAATCAAGATAACAGTTATTCAAATTTAATATGTAACTTTGAAGAAAAAAATGGTTTATGGCAAACACTACAATCGATGAGAAATGTTGAAAGCTCTGCCATGATGAAACTTTTGAAAGGGGTAAAACAAAATGAAGAAATTTAAACAAAAATATACTCCTGTCAGATTTTCACATTTGATGTCTTATGCTGGTGTTGGTGCTATTGTGCGTGGAGCAGAAGATAAGCTTATGACTGTTACTGATATTCGCTTCTGGAGAGACAAGTCAGGACAGATAGCTTCGGATGTCATTCCGTATGTTAAAAGAGTGTCTATGGCACTAAATATTGATAAAGAGCTTCGTATGCCACCAAAAGCACAGGAAAATGATCAGGGAAGTATTGACGGAACTTATCTGCCTGCAGTCTTGTTCCCGAAATATGCAAAATGTCAGTCATGCGGTTTATTACACAATAATCCTTGGCGAAAACAAGAGAAAAACTTGGATGAAAATGTATTGTGTGAAAGTTGCAGAGGTAAACTTGAGCAGCTTACATGGTGTGCGGTAAGCAATAAAGGTCATATGGGTGAAGTTCCATGGCACTATATCTGTCATGAAGAATCCGATACACAATGTAGAGCAGATTTTAAAACAAGCTATTTGAAAATCATTAAAGATAATAATGGAAAACAAAAGATCAAATGTACAAGATGTAACAGCGAAAATTATTATGAAAATGCCAAAATTAGTATTATAAATAGTGTGCAACCTTGGATTTACGATAAAGCACCTGAACTTGAAAAGGATGATGTTGTTGAGATTTTGGAAGTTAACAACCCGGGTGTTTATCTACCTGAACGGGTTAATGCACTAGTTATTCCGCCAGAATCAAGAATCAGTAAAACTAAGCTTGTAGATAGACTTTACAATAATTCAAGACTTCGCCGAGAGATAGAAGCTATAAAAATGCCATTGAGAAGAAAAGGTAAGCTCAAAGAGGCTGCGACTGAGTATAGATGCAGTGTTGAAGAAATCAAAGATGCACTAATGCAAATAAAGAATGGCTATCCCTATTTTGATGAGACAATTACAATTGGTGAATTGATAGAGGATGAGTATAAGGCATTTTTAACCCCTTTAGATGATGTAGCCGATGATGAGGACTTTGTTACAGTGCATAAAACTGATAAATTTAAAAAACTTTCTCTTGGTCTTCAAACAGGAGAGTTAAAAGCAATTGTTGCAATTATAAACCATCATATTGTTGCAACAAGACTTAGAGAGATCCAGGTTTTCAAGGGCTTTTACAGAGGTTTTGAGGATGATAAAACCAAAAGAGAACTTGTCCCCCCTGATATAGAAGGCAAAAGCAGTTGGTTGCCTGCAATTGAACTCTTTGGTGAGGGAATATTTTTTACTATTGATGAAAATGTTTTATCGAAATGGGAAAAACTTCCAGCAGTTGTAAAAAGAGCAGATGAAATTGCAAAGAGGTATGAAAAATCGGAAGTATTTATTGCTAATGATGTTGTTATTACAC
>CAYRVR010000181.1:0-1866 GCA_964427835.1 uncultured Sulfurimonas sp.
AGTAGTGTTGTCCATGAAAAATCATGCGAAAAAATTCTGTAGCTAAAGAGCACAGAGAGGATGAGATTGAAAATGATGGCTGGGTATCTGCTTTGCTCAAAGTGTGCTAGGCGATAGATCCAGTAACTTATGAGATTTGCCACTCTTTTTGTGGTGTCATAGAGAGAGACTTCAAAGAGTGCCTTGACATCTACGCTGTAGTTTGAATCACTAAATTTTGTTGTGTGTCCACCTATGCTCTCTTTGCAAATATGCTCTTTTGGTTTGTAGAGCCAGTTAAAAAATCTTCTGCTTGGTCCTGCAAAACCTGTTGCTGTGTACTGTGTTTTTGCACTTGTGGTGTAGCCACATGCCCAGCTTTTATGGATGCGAGTTTTTACATCAAAGGCTTTGTAAGCAAAAACCATGGCAGCTGTTATGCCAAGGAGAGCTGCTAAAAGAATGAGAGGCGAGACGACACCGCCATTCATGGCAATAGAGTGCATATTTAAAATGCCATGAGGGAAAAGTGCCCCATAAATCGAAGGCTCACGCAGGCTTACTAAAGTTTTGTCAAAAAAGGCTATGTAGTTAGGAGCAAATAGCATTAAAGAGATGATAACAGATGCCATTAAAACCATTCCTGTTTTCATTAGCATATTTACCTCTATTGCATGTGCTGCGTTTAAACTTCTGTGTAAACCTAAAAAAGTGATACCATAGGCTTTTATGAAAGTTGCTATTGCCATACCGCCTGTAATGGCAAGGGCAAAGATGGCAAAAGGGATGGAGAGTTTGAGACTCATATCTTCAATATGCGTTGAAGCAAGCAGTGATTGAAAAGTCATCCACTCGCTTAAAAAGCCATTGCTCGGTGGCAGTGCTGTGATTGAGAGTGCCGCTATGAGAAAGGTAATGGCAGTTACAGGCATAGACTTAATCAGCCCACCATACTTTTCAAGATTTTTGGTATGGGTTTGATGCAAAATACTTCCTGCACCCATAAAAAGGAGTGATTTAAAGCTCATGTGGTTAAAAGCGTGAAATAAAGAGGCAATAAACGCAAAGGTGGAGAGTGTTTTGAGCCCAAGAGAGTCAAAAATCATCCCCATTCCAAAACCAATAAGAATAATGCCAATATTTTCAATAGAGGAGTTTGCCAAAAGGGCTTTGATGTCATTTTCATTCATGGCATACAAAATCCCAACAACAGCAGAGAGTGAACCAATAATAAGGATGAAAATCCCCCACTCCAAAGGCCATGGGTAAAGTACATCAAACAAAAAGCGAAACATCCCATAGATAGCAACTTTGAGCATCACGCCACTCATCATGGCTGAAACTGGAGAAGGTGCCGCAGGGTGTGCATAAGGGAGCCAAACATGTAAAGGTACAGCTCCAGCTTTACTTAAAAAACCAAACACAAGCATAAAAAAGAGTAGTGACGGATAGGCAAAGAGTGCTGCTACACTATGCATCTGTGCGAAGCTCATTTGTAAATCTCCATTGGTTACCACCAAGAAAAACATCAACAAAAACAAAAATCCAAAGTGCGTCATAAAAAAGTAAAATCGTGCCGCTTTAATAGTTTTATCAGACTCTATCTCTGTCAATATCAGCTGCCAACTCGACAAACTCATAAGCTCCCAAAAAAATAAAAAGCTCAACCCATTACCGGCAATAACAACACCCAACATAGAGACTATAAAAGCAAAATAGTGCACAAGATAGTGGCTTTTACGCTCAATATGCGGCAAATACCCAAAAGAGTAAAAAAGATTTGGCAAAGCACCCAAAAGAATCAGTGCAACAAAAAGTAGTGAAAGTGTGTCAATATGAAACATAGTTGTAACAACTCCAAAAAGATTTTAATGGAGGGCTGTTGTA
>CAYRVR010000182.1:0-1852 GCA_964427835.1 uncultured Sulfurimonas sp.
TTATTTACCACCAAATCCCTAGGGATTTGGTGGTAATGTATTATAGGAGGAGTATAAAATGGAATATATAGATGCCATACTGTGGTATGCGAGTTGGCCTGTAATCGTTTGGATTGCGTATAGATTTGTGTTACTCAATTGTAACCATCATAGAAAGATGGAACGGTTAGAGGAACTTGAAGCATTCTACATCAAAGAACATGGATCATTGGATGGTCTCTCTTCTACATGTTGTAGTAACGAAGTAAAATTGGAGAATGAATGATGAAAAAAGTAGTTATATTGGGTGCAGGTTTTGCGGGATTACATATTTTTTACAAAATCCGTCATCTTATAGGTAAAAAGATAGATGTAACGATTATTGATGCAAGAAGTCACTCTTTATTGAAGCCTTCTTTGCCTGAAGTGGCTTTTGAAGGGGCGCCGATTTCACACTCTTTGGTTGAGTTGGCACACACTATTGAAAGTAAGGGTGCTGACTTTATACAAAAAAAGATAGATATACTTGCGCCTGATTTGAACCGTGTCATTTTAGAAGATGGTGAGCAGATAGAGTATGATTATCTTTTCGTGACTTTAGGTGCGAAGAAAGATTATGATGCCATTAAGGGGTACCGTGAGTTTGGCTATTCTGTCTGTGATGATGTGGAAGCACAGAGACTCTGGGAAAAAGTCAAAACCTTTAAAGGGGGTAACATTGTTACAGGAGCTGCCAAAAGTACATGGGGTACCCGTGTGGATGCCCCACCACTTTTGGCTCCTTGTGAAGGGCCTATTGGCGAGATTATGTTTATGCTAGATCATTATCTGCAAAAAGAGAAACATTTTGCCAGAGGAGATGCGTACAAGATAGATGTCTTTACTCCAGGAGAAATCTTTTTTGAAGATGTAGGAGATACTCCACGTAACGTTGTAGGTAAATATATGGACAAAAAAGAGATGCATTTGCATAACAATAAAGTGTTAAAAGAGATAGGCAAAGACTTTGTTGCTTTTGAAGATGGTACACGTATGCCTTGTGATTTGGCTATTGTTATTCCTCCATATGCTGCACCACAAGTACTCATAGACTCTGATATCGGAGATGAAAAAGGCTTCATCCCTACAGACACAACGATGCGACATTTAGACTATGACAACATTTTTGCTGCAGGTGATATTACAGCACTTGCACAGCCAAAACTAGGGCATATCGCCATCATACAAGGTGCCATTGCTGCCTCGAGTTTGATGAAAGAGTTGGGTGAAGATGTGGAGATACCTCCTCATGATTTGGAAGTCTTTTGTATTATGGGTATGGGTGGACATGAAGCGACAATGATAGTCTCAAACGTCCTTTACGGAGGCAAAACAGATAAAGCCATGTACTCACCGATAGCAAAAATGATGAAATGGAGTTTTGACAACTATCTCTACTTCAACAAAGGACATATGCCTCCAGACTTTGCACTTGACATGACAGATAAATTGGTGAAGTTAGTGTAATGCCTGAAGACAAACCCAAACATCAGATAGACCCCAAAGATCTTATGGCAGTAGAGCGTGCAACGACAGCACTGTTAGGCACAGCTATCTCTCTGATTGTCTTAGGGTTTATTGTAGAAAAATTTGAACTTTTTTTACATCTGATTGCTGCACAAATGCATGATGACTCATCAAAAAATATTCCTCAACTTGCACATATATCCTTTTATAATTATCTCGGGATTGGTATTGTGACTCTGGGAATATTGCTAGCACTCTATACCTATCGTTATTATGTAAATTGGATAAAACATTTAGAAAACAAGGAAATTAATACAGATAAAAATATCTATTTTATGCTTTCATTGTTTATTGCTTTTATTGGCAT
>CAYRVR010000183.1:0-1848 GCA_964427835.1 uncultured Sulfurimonas sp.
AGCTACAAAAAGTAAACTTTTTGAGAAAATAGGTTATTTTTACGAACTTTTTTACAAAAGTGCGTAAGGTCAGTTACTTAAAGTATGATACAATAGAGAATTATGAGTTTAACAGACACAAATAAACTGAATTTCATTAGTATTATAAAAGAGAAGTTATCCCAATTTCATGAGGTACGTGCAATCATCCTTTTTGGATCTTTTGTAAACTCGAATAATCCAAATGATATAGATATTGCGGTTATTCAAAACTCAAATGAGAGTTTTTTATCATTATCGCTAAAATATCGGAAAGTTTTACGAGATTTATCAAAAATAATTCCTTTAGATATAGTACCAATTAAACAACAAAGCAAGGGTCGATTTTTAGAAGAAATATACAAGGGGCAAGTCGTTTATGAAAAATGAAACGAAAGAGTGGCTTGTGTATGCAGATGAAAATTTGCAATCATCAAAAATACTTGTACAAAGTCATCTTTATAATCCCTCTCTTCAAAATATGCAACAGGCCATAGAAAAGTATATAAAAGCTTATTTTATAGAGAAGGGTCTTAAGTTACAAAAAACACATAATATTTTGTCTCTCAATGAAGTTTTAAAACAAAATAATATTTTTTTAGAAATAACGGAAGATGAGATAGATTTGATAGATAGTATTTATCTTACATCAAAATATCCATTTGGTTCCGTTTTGCCTCACTTTGAACCCGATGAAACTATATGTTTAGAATGTATCGCAATAGCATCAAGGGTACAGCGGGATATTTACACATATCTAGAATAATAAAGCTCTATTTATGCTACATTAACTCCGGTTTAGGTTCAGAGATTTCATATCCTTGCACATACTCGACACCCATCGCTTTTACATACTCATAGACCTCTTTGGAACAGACAAACTCTGCAATAACCGGAATCTCTTTTTTGTGAGCAAAATCAATAATGGTACTTGTGACAATCTGAGAATTTTTATTTGTAGTGATATCTTTTATATAGGCACCATCAATTTTTATAAAATCTATAGGAAGATTATTAAGTTGTCCAAAATTAGAACACTCTGCGCCAAAATCATCAATTGCAAGTTTAAATCCTTCTGCATGGAGATTTTTTAAAAGGGTTTGAATCTGTTGGCTTGAAGCAATGCTGTCATTTTCTAAAATTTCAAAAGTGAGACGCGATGGGTTTACATCGTATTTTTTTACTATTTTTTTTGTCCTTTCTAAAAAATCAGGATACTTGAGATCGTAAAGGCAGACATTAATGGTAAACATATACTCTGAATGTGCAGCTTTTTGACACGCTGCTTCAAGCATTAGGAGATAGATTTTAAAGATCTGTCCACTGTAGAGTGCAGCATCTAAAAAGTGAAAAGGGGAGTAGATTGTATCTTCAAATTCAAGTCGCACAAGTGTTTCGTATTTGAGTATTTGTTTTGTCATAACATCTTGGATGGGTTGGAAATAGGCATGGATTTTTCCACTGCTTAGGGCATCTCTTACTCGAGTGCTCCATAGAGAATTTGTATGGATCGTACGGAGGATGTTGAGATCATTGCTGTATTTTTTAATGCTATTTTTACCATATTGACGTGCTTCTTTGAGTGCAAATTCTGCCTTTTGAATCACATTTCCTCTCTCATCAAGAGCCACTCCTATGCTTGCGGTAAGTCGTGTTTTAATATTTTGTATGACAAAGAGGTGTCTTGCAATATCATCTTTTATGCGTACAAGATTTTCTTCTGTACTTTGCATATCCGTTTGCAGGCACAACAGTGCAAATATGTCAGCTTGTAGATGAAAGACCTGTGCATATTTTGCATATTTTTTTTCCAAAAATTTTGCAAATGCC
>CAYRVR010000184.1:0-1832 GCA_964427835.1 uncultured Sulfurimonas sp.
GTAACGCAGTCTATGAAGTAGGCAAAAACTCCACCGTCACAGACAAAGGAGACCACCTCAAACTCTCTTTGGAGTCCAAGAGCGATGAGGCAATGCTACAGGCTCTTAAAATGGCGGTAGCCAAGTACGGTAGTACCTTAGACATCCAAGGCAATATCGAGTTTAAGAAGCGTGTACTGATGGTAACGCAAAAGTACGATCTCAAAGTGAACTTTGCAGATCCACAGATGCAGCGGATTAAAAGTGAGATGCAGAATATGCTACAAATAGAAAAAAACAATAAAAAAAGTATAAGTAGATGATGTAACAACTTGACAAAAGTTATCTATTATGATAACATATCATATGAATTGGACAATAGAATTTTTTAATGAGAGTGTCGAGCTGGAGACCCTTGCTTTACCTCCAAAAATATTAGCAAAGATGCTCCATATCTTTGAGCTTATTGAAATGGCTGGTGCAAAACTTGGTGAACCTTATACTAAACCACTCAATGACGGCTTGTTTGAAGTAAGAGCTAAAGCAAAAGAAGGTATTGGTAGAAGTATCTATTGTTACCAAAAAGGAAAAAAGATTATCATCTTACACTCATTTGTCAAAAAAGACCAAAAAACACCTAAAAGAGATCTTGAAATAGCTTTAAAGAGAAAAAAGGAGATAGACAATGAAAACATATAGACCAACTTTTAAAAAGTTTAAAGGAAAAGCTCTACAAAATCCAGAAGTCAAAGTAGAATATGATGCACTAGTACCGCTTTTTAGTATCAAAAAACAATTTATATCCGCCAGACTTGCAAAAGGTATTACTCAAGACCAAATTGCAAGAAAAATAGGTACTTCTAAATCCAATATCTCCAGACTGGAGAGTCCCAACAATACCTATATGCCAAATCTTGGAACATTAATAAAATATGCGAAAGCTTTGGGACTTAGATTGGATATAGAGCTTAGATGATTTTCATAACCCTTAAAATAAAAGTATAAGTTTTATATGTACAACATTTATTCTTGTATATTTTTATATTTATATGTTAATCCACAATAAATAATAAAACCAACGAATAAACCTATTAAATTAAAAATAATATCTTTTTCTTGTCCATTTAAGTTATTATTATTATCACTTTCAATATATACTACAAACATAACAAACAATGAAATATAAACTATAATTTTTATAAACTTATTTGGTGTAATGCAGGTTAAAAATGGGTTAAGTAATAACAAAAGTGATCCAATTGCTAAACCTACAAAAATATGAGTACATGGGTTGTTATTTGAATTATGCTCAATAACAAAGTTCATTAAGAATGCAAAAAACGATGCAAATACAAAAATGTATAAAATTATTTTATACAACTCCATACGAGTAAGATATTTATTATCAATACAAGAAATTATTTTCTGATATGTTGTATTACACATTTCATAGACCTTAATTGATTTTTTAAACATTCCATAATCCTGTCTCATTGAGTAACTTTTGTTTTTCCTGCTCCAGATCTTCTGGAGACATCATCATATATCGCATCATCTCCGAAGCATCTGGAAAATATTCTGGAGTCATTACATTAGCAAGGATCTCTTTATAAGGCATACGCTCAAAGACATACTCTGTAATCTCCTGCATATCTTCATCATCATAATCTACCCCTTTTAGATCCGCAATGATTTTAGAGAGGTGGAGATACTCCAAGAATAAGATGTAGTGAGTTTTTGGATTGTCTGCTTTGTAAAAGCTATTGATCTGCTCTGTAGATGCTGCCAAGGCTTCATCAAAAGTATTTTGGTTATCTGCTGATAGTGTCATTTTCTTCCTCTCTTCCGTTGAG
>CAYRVR010000185.1:0-1830 GCA_964427835.1 uncultured Sulfurimonas sp.
TAAATATGCTATCTATGATTTGAAAATGTTTTATATCAAAGATAAACCAAATTTTCAAGTATCTAGTTTAGAAGAGTTTAAAAAAAGTGGTATTGAAAAATCTGATTTGTTGGGAATTAAAGATATTTTACATAAGGTTCAATCCAATGTCAATATTTGTGATAGACTTTATGAGACACTACAGAAGCTTTTTGATGATGATAGCAAAGAAGATAGAGTCTCAATTACAATTCACGGAGATGTAAAAGGTGTAGTTAATGCAGAGAATGGTTCTGTTATTAATCAGACTATTTCATAAGGAAATAAGATGCAACAAAATATTGAAACAGGAAATGTTAAAGGTGTTTTAAATGCATCAAATGCAGATATAACACAAAACTTTTACGGTGAAACTAACACAAATAAAACCCAAGATTCTAAGCATTTAACCATACTACCACCCAAAAACCCAGACTTCATAGGAAGAGAAAAAGAGCTAAAAGAACTAAAAGATACACTATCACAAAAAGATGGTGTTGTAAGTGTTGTTAATGGTATTGGAGGAGTGGGTAAGAGTGAGTTGGTTTATGAGTATCTGCATAGATATAAAGATGAATATAAAAAACTTGCATTTATTGAAATCTCTGATGTAATGAATATAGAAGAGCTTTTTAAGAGTAATTTTCAAGATGGATTGCACTTAAGCAAAGAGGATAACTTTAGCACTATTATTAGAAGGCTACAAAGCTTTGAGAAACGAAATCTTTTGGTTGTTGATAACCTTTCTTGTCAAGAGGATTTTGAGAAGATTAGGGTGTTGAACAGCAATTTTGAGATTGTTGTTACTACAAGAGCAAAGTTTGACAACTCTGAGCCTTTGAACTTAAAGGTTTTAAATGATAGCGAAGCAAAAGAGATGTTTCTGTCTATATTTAATACAGTTGAGTCAATAGATGATGTATTGAAATATCTCGATAACCATCCACTTTTCATTAGACTAACAGCCTACTCTTTAAAGGAGGAGTTTTTAACTTTAGATGATTTAAAAGATGAAATTAAAAATAACACTCTTCCCGAAATTGACTCTACAGATGATAAGACATTTAAAGAGCATTTGCAAAAGAGATTTGATGCACACTTTACAAGCACAAAAGATGAACAAAAAGAGTTGTTACAAAAGTTGGCAATTCTCCCTGCTATTGAGATAGATTTTGAATATTTAGAGATAATACTAAAAGAAAAACGACTAAAAGCAAAGCTTCAAAAGTTGGTAAGCAAAGGGTGGCTAACAAAAAAAGAGAACTCCTATAAACTGCATCAGATTATTAAAATGTTTATTTTAGAGGAGTACTCTCTTGAATATGCTCAAACATCTTATATTTTAAAAAATATAGGAGAGTTTTTAGACCCAGAGAATGAAAACAATATTGTAGCAAATAGTTATCAAGATTTTATACCAATAATAGAAGAGCTATTGAAGCAATATAAAGCTAACAAAGATGAACCAATAGCCTCTGTTTTAGATGCGTTAACCTTTCTTTACTACTCATTGGGCAATTATGGTCAATCTTTGCAGATACAGCAAAAATCTTATGAAATAAGAAATATGCTATATAATCAAGAGTCAAAAGAGATTGCAAAAAATTTAAATTTGTTAGGGATTATATATGACTCAAAAGCAAAGTATGAGAAAGCAGAGCCACTCTATGAAAAAGCTTTAAAGATAAGCGAAAAGGTTTTAGGAGAGGAGCATCCTGATACTGCTACAAGTTATAATAACTTAGCAGGGCTTTATAAGTCAAAAGGAGAGTATGATAAAGCAGAGCCACTCTATGAAAAAGCTTTAAAGAT
>CAYRVR010000186.1:0-1824 GCA_964427835.1 uncultured Sulfurimonas sp.
GTTTATCAATAAACTTTGCCAATTTCAATGCAGGGAAAATAGGAAAAAACTTATTTCTTTTAAGGTGAAACTTTTTATCATCTTCGACAAAGTTATCAAGTTTTTTATCAAGTGCTACTATAATTTTACAATTGGTCTTTTCTTTAAAACTTTCATAACAACTCACCATAAAAAGTTCTAAACCACCAAGGTCAGGAGAGAGACAAAACTCTAATATATTTTTATTTTTCATACTTTATTATATCGAAAATTAGGTACAATTAGAGATGATTAAATACAAAATAAATCCTAAATATCAAGAAGAGTTCACACCTTTTCTAAAAAATATTAAAGAACATTTTTCAAACAACAATAGAAGCATTCATAAAGCACGAAATGAGATAAAGGTTTTAGAGTATAAGCAACAAGAAGTTGTGGTTAAATCATTCAAAGTACCTCATCTTCTCAATCGTGTTGTCTATACTTTTTTTCGAGCAAGTAAAGCTAAAAAATCTTATGATTACGCTTTAAAAATCAATCAATTTGTACCACAACCCATTGGATATATTGAATTTTACAACAATATATTATTAGAAAAAAGTTACTTCATTAGTGAACATTTTGACTATGACTTTACTATTCGTGAGCCTCTTTTAGATAGCAATTTTCCTCAAAAAGAGCAAATATTTAAAGCTTTTGCCTATTTTACTTTTAAACTTCATCAAGAGGGTATTTTACATAATGACTACTCTCCTGGCAATATCTTAATAAAAAAGCTTAATGGACAATTTATTTTTAAAATAGTCGATATCAATAGAATGCACTTTAAAACATTAAGCATCGAGGAGAGATTAAAAAACTTTGCTAAACTTTGGGCAAAAGATGAAGATTTGAAGATTATCATCAAAGAGTATGCTCAATTAATAGAAGTAGATGAAATTTTTTGTATCACAAAAGCCCTCTATTACTCCCAGAAACTCAAAAATTTCAAAAATATGAAAAAAAGACTCAAAGGTAAACCCGTTGTTGATTAGTACCATTACCCCTGTTATTATTGTCAAAGATGCTGAACATACCATTGATGTTTGTTTAAAAAGTTTAGAAGCCTTTGCAGAAGTTATCTTATATATTAATAACTCTAATGATAACACCGAAAAACTTGCCAAAGAGTACAAAAACGTCACCATTATTCATGGCGATTTTTTAGGTTTTGGAGCGACTAAAAACAAAGCTTCAAGCTATAGCAAAACCTCTTGGATTCTCTCACTTGATGCTGATGAGGTTTTAAGTAAAGCGTTAATTGAAGAGCTTCACACATTGACTCCTGAACCCAATACAGTCTATTCTATTTTACGTACCAACTACTACAAAGATAGACAGATTAAACACTGTTGGGGAGATGATATATTGATACGACTCTATAACAAAACAGAGACCCAGTTTGTTGACAAAAAAGTACATGAGTACATTATAAAAGAGAATCTCAATAAAAAAGCTTTAAGGGGTATAGTAAAACACTATCCCTACTCTACTATCAGTGATTTTATTGTTAAACTAGACCGATACTCAACCCTCTTTGCCACCGATAAAGTAGGGAAGAAGCGTTCTTCTCCAACCAAAGCGTTTTTTAATGGACTTTTCTCTTTTATAAAAACTTATATTTTCAAACAAGGCTTTAGAGATGGCTATGCAGGACTCATTATCGCTTTTTCTCATATGGCGACCAACTTCTACAAATACATCAAGCTTTATGAGATGAACAGAGAGTTAAAACAATGAACCTACTCATCACAAGACATGACAAAATTGGCGACTTTGTCACCATGCTTCCTGTTTGTAAAGTAC
>CAYRVR010000187.1:0-1717 GCA_964427835.1 uncultured Sulfurimonas sp.
CTACCACCCCAACATGCCGCGAAAATCACTGCACAGCCGAGAAATCGACAAAGCGACACTGCGGAAAGAATTTTTGTCGTAATCTGTCGGGATGGCGATTTTCAGCAAAGTCATAGCGCAGGGCGCTACAGTTTGCAATCGGCGGGATTTCCGGGGGTTACTTTATCTCGTTCCCACGCTCTGCGTGGGAATGCATATTTACATCACTCATCAAAACCACCTTTCTATCTCAATCAAACCATTCACACCCTCATAGTCCCTATCACTGCTATATCTCCAATGATGTGCTTCATCTACATCCCCTCTTTTTACAGGATTGTTATGAACATAATTGATTCTATCTCTCATCATCTCTTCACTTTGAATAAGCTTTGGTTGAAATCCCTCTTGCCATAGCTGAAATTCTCTATCAACTTTATGTGCTTTCTTGTAAAAGGATGGGATGGCTCATATATTTTATATCTGCTTCTACCCATCATATACTCCTATGTGTTCCCGTGACTATGCATTCCCACGCAGAGCGTGGGAACAAGAAAAGCGCTGTAATGATTTTGTTTCTGGCATTATGCGCCCTCTCTATATTGGCTAACGGCTAAATTGAGAATATTTGACCCTCATGGTCAAATATTACTCTCCACTGTTTTGTTATACATTCTTTAATTTATAATTTTTTCTAAAATCTTTTTTTGTACATAAGGTAAATGTTCTTCATAAAATGTTGCAGCTCTAATATTTGTTAATCTACCTTCATCTTCTGGAATTTCTATTTTGAATTCTACTTGATTTATCCATTTAGTTTTTATGAAAAAACTATTCCAATCTGATATATCACTTTTTCCATATTCTCCGTCTTGCAAGCATTGAATAAAACTTTTTGTAACTAAGCCTATCCCTTTTACACGAATATCTCTTGAACCAGGTCTATTGCTTTTTAGATAAATAATATCTCCAACTTTCAACAATGATACAGCTTCATACAAATCTTTTGCACTATCTTCATTCCAACCAATAGTAAATTTTTCATCTTTGAAAAATTCATTTTTTAATTCAGCTTCATCCCATTTTGATCCTGCTCCAAAAATTGCCATTTATTATCCTTAATGTTTATGTGTATAACGTCTGAGTTCACCTGCATTTTGGAGCGTAGCGGAAAAATATCAGGTGCAACGATTTGTTATGTGTTTTTTTATCCATCAATTCTTAATCCAACCCTGTCATTGTCTATGTAAATGTTTTCTTGTTTTGAGATTTCAAAATCAAATGGTTTTGTGTCTTCGGACAATCCATTCTCAGCTAATTCTCTGATATTTGAGGGTAGAATAATTTGTGGTCTGTAAAGATTAAAAAGTTCGAAACAATGGAATGGTGGGAACGGAAACTTGTTCATGAATTGTTTTTCAAATTCATTAAAGTTAATCTCAACTACATAAAAAGTTTCTCCATTAATTTCTGTTTCTTCATATCTAAATAATCTTTCATTTAAAAACCCGACAAGACCGGAATAGTATTTCTTTGTCAATTCTTTAAGCCCTTCAAAATCATATTGGGCATTGTCATTATAAGGGTCGTGATATTTACATTTTACTTGGTTGTATAGGTTGTACGAAATACAGGCAACGGTATAGTTCACAGGAATACCACCGGTTCTCGATTGCGTTTTATGAGCAATCATATTTCCGAAACCTCTTGAATATCCTTTAGCTTCAATTGCAAACAT
>CAYRVR010000188.1:0-1684 GCA_964427835.1 uncultured Sulfurimonas sp.
TGGTTTTACTTGGTGAAGTTGGTGGTACTGAAGAGTACAAAGTTATTGACGCTATCAAAGAAGGTAAAATCACTAAACCTGTTATTGCATGGTGTATTGGTACTATTGCAAAACACTTTAGTTCTGGTGTTCAGTTTGGTCACGCAGGTGCAAGTGCAAATGCAGATAGAGAAACAGCAGCAGCGAAAAACAAAGCAATGGCAGAAGCTGGAATCCATGTTCCTGCATCTTTTAATGACCTTCCTGCAACGATCAATGAAGTTTATACTGAATTACGTGCATCTGGTGTTATTGGTGAAATTCCTGAACCAGAAATCAATATTGTTCCTAAAGTCCGCCGTCCTAAACAGTTTATCTGTACAATTTCTGATGACAGAGGAGAGGAGGCAACATATGCAGGTTTCCCTATCTCTTCAGTAGCTACTCCTGATACTGGTAAAGGAATTGGTGATGTTATTTCACTTCTTTGGTTTAAAAAACAATATCCAAAATGGGCTACAGAGTTTATTGAAACTGTGATTAAAACAGTTGCTGATCATGGTCCAGCTGTTTCTGGTGCGCATAATGCAAAAGTTACTGCACGTGCTGGAAAATCAGTTGTTGAATCTCTTGTAACCGGTCTTTTAACAATTGGTCCAAGATTTGGTGGTGCAATTGATGGTGCGGCAGAGCACTTTAAATATGCTGATGACAACAATCTAACACCAGCAGAATTCTTAGCACACATGAAAAAAGCGGGTATTCCAATTCCAGGAATTGGACACCGTATCAAATCATTGAAAAATCCTGATTTACGTGTTGAAGGATTAAAGAAATTTGCAAAAGAGCACTTTCCATCAACATCTTTACTTGATTATGCGTTAACTGTTGAGCAATTAACAACATCGAAGAAAGAGAATTTAATTCTTAATGTTGATGGTACAATTGGTATATTAATGGTTGATATGTGGAGAGCACTTGGTTATTCTGAAGAAGAAATTAATGAATTTATCTCTTCAGGTACATTAAATGCATTCTTTATTGTTGGTCGTTCAATTGGTTTCATTGGTCACGTACTTGATGAAAAACGTCTTGCAATGCCTATGTATAGACATCCAATGGATGATATTTTATATGATGTACAAGTAGCTGAAAAACTTTAGTATATACTATTTCCTTCGTTAAATGGAGTCTGTAGGCTCTATTTAACATATTAATTTCTACATTTTTTTTACGTTTCTCCTTTTGAATTCATATTTTTTACGATATACTTAAGACATGAAAAAAGCATTTACATTACTAGAACTTGTCTTTGTTATTATGGTCGTTGGAATTTTGGCTGCGATATTAATCCCTAAAACAGAAAGAAGCCCTCTTCAAGAAGCTGGTGTGCAATTATTATCTGACATACGATATACACAACATTTAGCAATTATGGATGATAAATTTAGTAGTACAGATCCAAATTGGTACAAAAAAAGATGGCAGATATTGTTTGGAAAAAATGTAAATTCAAATAGCACTTGGGCATATACTATATTTTCAGATACTTCTGGAACATCCACAGGTGATGCAAATGAAATTGAGATTGCCATTAATCCTATGAACCCTAATCAGCGAATGACAGGTGGTTATACAGGTGCAAATGTACTTGATTATAATAACAAAAATTTTGTAGGTATGAAGAAACTTAATCTTGGAAGTA
>CAYRVR010000189.1:0-1652 GCA_964427835.1 uncultured Sulfurimonas sp.
GTAGTGAATTTTTCTGAGAGATGGGTCATCAAGAGTAGTTGTCCCATCCCTTCAAAAAACTTCTCTATTCCAAGAACATCAGAGTCTGCTGCCTTTTGTAAAGCTCTTAAAAAAACAAGTTGAGACTCCTGTGATGCTTGCATATAACTCTCAATGATATACTCTAAACGCAGCGATATCACCTCACCATTGACTTCAAAATCTATACTTGATTGTGTATTGATACCATTCTCTAAAAGGATTTTTTCACACTCTTTTGCAATTTCCATTTAAATTACCCCCATTAATGACAACATAACCACAAACATCGCAACAGGAGTTATGTAACGCAAAGAGAAATACCAAGGTTTATAAGCCCATTTGAGTTGCGGTTTAAGAACTTTCTCTACTTCTGATTCAGGAATAATATAGCCTACGAAAATTGCCATAATAAGTCCACCCGCTGGAAGCATGATAGCTGCTGTTACATAATCAACCCAGTCAAAAAAACTTTTTCCATCCCAGATTAAATACTCTTTTGCTCCATCTATATTCGAAAGAATAGCAAAAATTCCAAAGAACCAAAAAAACAATCCCATAGAGACAGACGCTTTCAAACGACTCCAGCCAAATCTATCTATAAAATACTGAACCATTGGTTCTACCAAAGAAACAGAAGAGGTGAGCCCTGCAAAAGCAAGTGCAACAAAGAAAAGTACAGAAAAGAGATTTCCTACAATTCCCATCTGGTAAAAAACAGCAGGCAGTGATATAAAAACTAGCCCGGGTCCCTTTGCAGGAGAAGATCCATACTGGTATAAGAAAGTAAAAAGCATCAAGCCTGCAACAATTGCAATGGCCGTATCTAAAAAAACAACCCATAAGGCACTTTTAACAAGACTTGCACCTTTTTCAAGCGATGCAGCATAGGTCATTAATGCACCCATTCCAAGGCTCAGTGTAAAAAAAGCATGCCCTACTGCCACCACAAAGGCTTCAGAATTTATTTTTGAGTAATCAGGAGAAAACATAAAATGCACAGCCTTAGAAAAACCACCTAATGTCGTTGCATACAGAAACATTCCTCCTAGAATAATCATCAAAGCAGGCATTAAATATAAATTTAACTTTTCAATTCCACCTTTAATTCCTCTGTGCACAACATAAGTTATAACAGCAAAAGAGAGAGTATGATAAAAGAGTTGTTTCAAAAACCCACTATGCAACATTGTAGTAAAAGTTGTTTCAGCCTCTTTCACATTTGCAGGGAGAGTGGAAACAGAAGTTACAATATAGTTAAAAATCCACCCGATTACAACAGAGTAAAAAATCATAATAAAGAGCCCAGCAAGTGCCTGAAATCCTCCAAACTTCCACAGTTTTTTATGTTTTGGTGCTAACTCTTCAAAACTTGTTACTGTGTCGCGACGACCCAAATACCCTATAAGCATTTCTGCTATCATTATGGAAAAACCAATCAGCGCTACTGTTATAAGATAAATAAAAACAAAGGCTCCCCCTCCATATTCACCTGTAATATAAGGAAATTTCCAAATGTTTCCAAGCCCCACAGCAGAACCTGCTGCCGCTAAAATAAACCCAATCCGACTAAATCTTGCTAATTTCATATGACACTTTCTGTTTAATTTAAAGGGCATCTCTAAAAACCCTAG
>CAYRVR010000190.1:0-1649 GCA_964427835.1 uncultured Sulfurimonas sp.
CCGCACAAAAAACCGCCTATTGAGGCGGTTTAACTTCGGAGAAAAGCAAATTGCCTTATACATCCGAACAACTCATATTCCACTTATTTCATTTATATTTTCTCTTATGCATAAGATGATTGCATAGTTTTGACTTTAAATATAACAAAGAGGGTAAGAGGTGTTACTCGATCAAACTCGGGTCAATGATCCTTTTAAAACCCAAAAGACCATCTTGACCGTATTCATATTCAGCAAATGATATTTTGCTGTTTGCTCTACCTGGAGCATGTATATACTCCTGTCTTTTCCTGCTTGTAACAATACCCACATGCCCCGGCACAAAGATACCATATCTTTTTTTCTCAAAAAATATGAGATCAAGCGCTTTTTCTTCTCCGCAATCTATATGATTACCCAAATCTTTCCATGCATCTTTCACATAGAGTTTGTCTTTTAAAATATCTTTCTCAACTCCAAAATGTCTGCGCAAAACATAGCAAACAAAACCCCAACAAGTAAACGGGGCTCTGAACCTATTTACTCTTATATTCTTACCACTATCTAATTTTACAATCTTCGTTTTCTCGCTGAGGACTCCAAGATACGAGGAAAGTAAAAATCTGTAATCATCGCTACTGAAATTTAATCCATTTCGCATATTAGAGCTCCGTTTACTTGTTTATGTCTATTATTAAAGTAATATGTTTTGATTAAAAATCAAGCGTGAATAAATGACCTGCAAAATTTGTTCTTGTGTTTTTGTTTGCAGTATATGTGTATAATTTAATAGTTTTTATAAATATCCATAAACCTTTCCAAAATTTTCATTGGCGTCTCTATTTTCTCAGGGCGAGCTTTTTCTTTTAGTTTTTCTGCGTCCTCAGGCGGGAAGTAGCCTTTGTTTTTGTAGTAGTCTATCCTGAGCGCCAGGCCTTCATAGTCAAGCTCTGCGTGAAATTGCAAGGCGTAAACATTTTCACCAAAGCGAAACATCTCTACAAGACAAGTATCAGATGACGCAAGAAGGGTTGCGTCGGGAGGTGTGATTTGGCACGCTTCCTTGTGTCCTACAAAGGCGCGGAACTCTTCCGGGAGCCCGGAGAAGAGCTTGTCTTTCTTCCCTTCTTCTGTGAGTTTGATTGTCACCGCGCCGACATCCTCGCCGTATTTTTCTTTTGAAACCACTCCACCACAAGCCGTGGCCATTGTTCCAATGCCGTAGCAGTTACCAAAATACGGAAAATCACGCTCTTTTATCTCTCTCATCAAATCAAGCAGCTTCTTTTCAACCTCTCTTTGCTCTTTGCTTTTTTTCTCGTCCGGGTCTGAGATGGTGTAAGGGCTCCCGCCAATTAATACGGCGGAGTATTTTTCCAAATCAATGTTAGGCAAATGATGCTCAGCTCTTATTCTTTCAACATCATCTTCTCGCAGTTTCCCATACTTTAAAAATGCTTGATACTCATCATCTGCCACAGCTGTTTCCGGGCGAAATTGCAATATCAAAACTTTTTTCTTTTTCATAAAGTTATTTTAACAAAGTAAAAAAGTCGTGTAAACACAAAATAAAAACAGTTTGCCATGCTGGTGGAGCTGGAAACAAAAACATATACAACTATACAATTGTATAGTTGTATAATTAAAGTTCCGTGGAGGTTGAACCTCCA
>CAYRVR010000191.1:0-1609 GCA_964427835.1 uncultured Sulfurimonas sp.
CCACTAAATTTGCAAGAGCAGCAAAGCTAAAAAAGATTACACTATATGATAAGGGCGACAAACCTTTCTCTTTGTGTATGCCAGATACACTGCAAGCAAAACTATTTAAAATCTCAAATCTAGCAGGGCAAGGTATTATCCCGCATCATTCAATTAAAAGTCAATACCTCATATCTTCATTGGTTATGGAAGAGGCGATTAGTAGTTCTCAGCTAGAAGGGGCAGCTACCACAAGAAAGGTGGCAAAAGAGATACTGGTATCTGAAAGAAAACCTAGAACACCAGACGAACAAATGATTGTGAATAATTATTTTTTAATGAAAGAGATACAACGCATAAAGGATGAAGAATTAACCGTAGATATGATTTTGTCTTTGCATAAAATAGCGACAAATCATACACACGATAATGATAATATCGCAGGGAAGTTTCGCCAGAGCGATGATATAGTCATCATGGATATAGATGATAATATTTTACATCAACCACCTTCATTTTCTGTATTACCAAGTAGATTGAAAAAGTTATGTAACTTTGCCAATGAAGCACATACAGGAGAAGATGGCAGTATCTTCATCCATCCCGTAGTAAAAGCAATACTATTGCATTTTATGATAGGCTATGAGCATCCTTTTTCGGATGGCAACGGTAGAACAGCTAGGGCATTATTTTATTGGTTTATGCTCAAAAGTGGGTTTGACTATTTTGAATATATATCTATCAGTAAATTTTTAAAAGAAGCACCCAAAAAATATAGTATGTCCTACCTTTATAGCGAGAT
Organism: uncultured Sulfurimonas sp.; assembly: GCA_964427835.1. Lineage (GTDB taxonomy): Bacteria > Campylobacterota > Campylobacteria > Campylobacterales > Sulfurimonadaceae > Sulfurimonas. The sequence goes on from CAYRVR010000191.1 coordinate 782, forward strand.
AGACGATAATGACATGACCTATTTTATCTATTATCAAGTGGATATTATTTTAAGAGCGATAGATGACTTGTTGGAGTATTTGCAAAAGAAAAGTGTAGAATATGAAGAGATTACGAACCTTTTAAAAGATTCATTCTTGAATGAGCATCTGAACTTTGTACAAAAAGATATTATTAAAAAAGCGATTAAAAATCCTGGTAGAGTATTTACAGGGCTTGAGATAGCTTCAGATTATGATATCGCACCGACTACCGCCAGGAAGTATCTCAAAGGGTTGGTAAAGTACAAAATACTTGCCAACTATAAAGATGGACGCACTATTGCGTATATTGCCCCTGCTGATTTGGGTGATGCTTTGAAGGGGAAGTAGATGAGAAGAGAAAATTGTTTTGAAAATAAAATGGATATAGATATAGATTTATTTGATGAAGATAATATTCGTCGTGATAATGTATTTTATTATAAAAAAATACAGCTGCAAAAGAAGATAAGGTTATTGTAGACTGTGGAACGTTAGATTCTGTAGTTATAGTAAAGAAAAAAGAGCAACAATGGCCAAAAAAACAAAGAAGCAATTGACGAACATAATAAACTTGTAGAAATACATGGTTGTTTTTCTGATGGATATAGCCGTTTTAATGAGACAAGACAAATACAAGTAGCATATTAAACTTTTGACAATAAAACTTCATTATGCTACAATATTTATATGACGATAAAGGACATAAAATGACAACAACTATGAGCATCAGAGAGCTTACGCGTAATGGTAATATGTTTGGAGAGTATGATTATATAGATATAGAAGATAAAAAATCGCACGAATAC
>CAYRVR010000192.1:0-1164 GCA_964427835.1 uncultured Sulfurimonas sp.
TAGGCAGTGATGCTTGTTGTGCAATATTCATCATCTCACCAACTTCAACATAAGTCAATGGTATATCCTGGCTAAACTCTTTAAGCTCTTGTGCACCAAATGCTGCTTTAATACTTTCGCCATCTTTTAGTGAAATTGTATAAGTCTTACTTGTGTTTAAATCCTCTGCAAGTTTTAATCCAACACCACTAGTTTGATTTTCTATACCAGTAATGGCAACAGTTGTTCCATCATTTGATTTTACTTCAAGAGCTATATCGCTGATAGTGCCATCCTCTGCTACTGATGCAATATCAGCAGGATTGACCGGACGGTTGAAGTTGATAATAACTTCATTGTTCTCGATTGAAGTTGTGTGAACATCTTTTACTTTAACTGGTACAAGATCAGGTGCGACATCTTCTGTAAAGGTCAATGGTTTGTTGAATGCACTGTTATTTATAACTTCCTCTCCTGATAATGGATTGACAAATGTTATGTTCTGTCCTGGTATTTTTGAAATTTCAAGTTGCAAGAGACTATAGAGTGTTCTTGGAATTGCAAATGAGATATCAGTCGTTTTGTTTTGGTCATTAAAATTGTAAGAATTATATTCTGGTGTAAAATTTTCACCATTTACTTTTATCTGAAACAGACTATCTAAATTATCTGTTTTTACAGGTGCATTAGAGTGCATGTTAAATATAATCATATTTTTATTCATCTCAGTATTATATTTATCTTCATATGGCATATTTGATTCATCTACTAATGAAAACTCCATCGTTCCTACAGGATTTGTTTTTATAGTTTTATTCATTACTAAACTAGATGCTGGAATTTGAGTATCTAATGAGTCAGTAAAATCTAAAGAGATTTGATATGTTTTGTTATAATCAGCTTCAAAAGATGCGATAGAACCAAGTGCATAACCATAACCACCATTGGTCGATCCACCGCCTGCGACCATGCCATTGCCATTTTTATGAGGATAAGGATCAGAACCAAAATGATTCGTTAAATAACATATTTTTTCGTTATTCTCATATGATTCTACAATGTCCCAGTTATTTGTTTTAAATTGTACATCTATAGGTTGACTATCACTACTGACATGCAAACTGTCACGAATCAAATTTGATGCATCATTTTTTATATATTCAAATTTGTCCCAGCAACTCTCAT
>CAYRVR010000192.1:1174-1593 GCA_964427835.1 uncultured Sulfurimonas sp.
TAGTTTCATAGAAGGAGCACCCGTATCATTATACTTTTCTTGTAGCTCTGGTTGCTGCACATCTAATCGCTCGATTACTCTGAATGCGTTTTGGTTTGCTTTTGTGTTGTCTTTTCTTACTGTTGCAAAACTGACTAATTTTGTATTATCAGGAAGTACGATACCAGATAGTCCGCTTGCATCATTTAAAACCAGTTCATAGTTTGTATTTGGGTCGATGGTAAAGGCTACAGTAAGCATGGTACCGCTATCTTCATCCGTAAAAAATAGTTTTCTAGTAGGATGTGTTGCATCCGGTGTGATGACTTGTCCATAGCTTTTAACCTGTAAATTCTCTTCCAAGGCACCTTTTTCTGCATCAGTTAATCCGCCAAAGAAGAAGAGATTGACTTTATGACTGAAGTTTTCACCTGTTACAT
>CAYRVR010000193.1:0-1562 GCA_964427835.1 uncultured Sulfurimonas sp.
GGCTGGCTTTAGACCTCACAAGAACCGGAGGGTATCCATCGGTATTACTCAGCACTCTTTTAGTGCTTACCGCCCCGTTTACGCTCAGTAAAATATGGATTATTGATTTGATAAAGAAATATTTATTCAAATAAAATTATAAAAATTTTACTTAAAATACATCATGTATATTTTTTGTATCTTGTAAAAATAAAAAATTGTTTATGCGATTTAAAAGTGCATCACTATCGGGATGATTGAGATGTGATAAAGTTGAAGTTAGTTGTGTATGCAATAAAGATGCCGTAAATATGGTATGAGTACTACCATTTTCACATAAATCAGGGTTGTCAAATGCTAACATTGCACGGCATACTAATGGACGAAAATTATACATTCCACATTTTCCTGAAGATAGATCAAGAAGTGGACAATAGTCACCATTATTACGAGGTTTGAAAGTATCAAGATTATTTTTGATATTCGTAATTTCAATAGGAGCTAAAACAACTTTTTGATTACAACAATGAAAGCAACCAGATTTACAAACAGGTTTTTTTGGAGAAGAATTAATTATATTTTCACAATATTGATAAATAGCATTTAATTTTGTAATAGAGCTATCTGTTGAATTAGGAGCGAATGCTTTCAAAAGAGGAAGTAATATATCCATTAGAGAAGTACCTTTGTAAATATTATAATGATATGATAACCTAACATAAGTCAGTGACTTGAATTAAATGATTGGAACTATTGATTATACCAAAAAGCTGAAAGGTATATCCCTTCAGCTTTTATAATATCCTTGACGGATCTATATCTACCGTGTGAGGATTGAACTTTTTACCTACCCTAAAATCGGCTTTGGCGATGGGTGGTCCATCGTTTGTCTCTTCTTTTTTTGGTGTCTCTTTTTTGCTTTCTGTTTGTGTACTCTTTTTGAGCGGCAGTTCCCGTTTGGCATACTTGAGAAAACTCCAGTATGACATCTCCCAGTTTTTACGTTTTTTCATCTCTTCATAGAGGATCTTCAGTACAACATACCCTTGATCGTACAGCTCTTTTATCTCATCGAGAGAGCTATAAAACTCTACTTTATGCATGCCTCTTGGTGTTGCCATGGGTTTCGCTCCATTACGTTAAATTAAGCATATTATAGCAAATTAAGACTAACTATCGCAAACTATTGCTCATTTTGTCTGTTTTGGGGTGCTTTTTGGGGTGATTGTGCTAAAATTTGTCTTAATGGTCTAAAATAAGGTTGAATAGAAAGGCAAGATGTGTTTATGTCATACAAAAACTATGTTTTTGATGCCCTAATCGTCTTGAAACTTATTCGCATCAGAGTGCTCAATATAAATAAAGGAGGAGGGAAGAGAAGAAATGGCATTTAAAAAGATTAGAACATCAAAAGTAGCAATAGAAACACCAGAAGCACTACTACATGATTTACGAGCAAAGACAATAAAAGGTCCTATATCACATCAAGCAGATATGTGGCGTAATTATTTAGATGAAGCATTAGAAGAATCTGATGTAGCATTGCAATTGCCAACAGGAAGTGGAAAAACACTTGTAGGTTT
>CAYRVR010000194.1:0-1525 GCA_964427835.1 uncultured Sulfurimonas sp.
CCTATTATTGAGGTTAAAAGTCGCCGTGTTGGTGGTGCTACCTATCAAGTTCCAGTAGAAGTACGCCCAGTACGTCAGCAATCATTAGCAATTAGATGGCTAGTTGATGCAGCACGTAAACGTAATGAGAGAACTATGGCTGAGAGATTGGCTAATGAGTTTATGGATGCAGCATCAGATAAAGGTGCAGCATTTAAGAAAAAAGAAGATACTTATAAAATGGCAGAAGCAAATAAAGCATTTGCTCACTACCGTTGGTAATCTAAAAGAGATAAACTTGAGTTATACTAACCTTGTAAAAGGTTGGTACTCATTCACACAACGACCTCTTTTTTAAGCAAACGCAGTGAAATTTGTTTAAAAAAGAGGTTTAACTCTATAACTACATAAAAGGGCATTTCAAAAATGGCTAGATCACATAAATTAGAAGACGTAAGAAATATTGGTATTGCTGCTCACATTGATGCAGGTAAGACTACAACAACAGAGAGAATTCTTTTCTATACTGGTGTTGAACATAAAATTGGTGAGGTTCATGATGGTGCTGCTACTATGGACTGGATGGAACAAGAACAAGAGCGTGGTATTACTATTACTTCTGCTGCTACAACTTGTGAATGGCAAGGGAAACAGATAAATATTATCGATACTCCGGGGCACGTTGACTTTACTATTGAAGTTGAACGTTCTATGCGTGTACTTGATGGTGCTGTTTCAGTATTCTGTGCTGTTGGTGGTGTGCAACCACAATCAGAAACAGTTTGGAGACAACGTAACCGTTATAAAGTTCCATCAATTGTTTTTGTAAATAAAATGGATAGAACTGGTGCAGATTTCTACGAAGTCGAAAGACAAATTCGTGAGCGTCTTAAAGGAAATCCTATGCCTTTTCAACTACCTATTGGTGCTGAAGATAAGTTTGAAGGTGTAGTTGACTTAGTTACGATGAAAGAAATTGTTTGGGATGAAGATGCGGCAATGGGTTCTAACTACCACGTGCAAGATATCCGTCCAGAGCTTCAAGATAAAGCTGATGAGTATAGAGAAAAAATGCTTGAAACATTAGCCGATGTTGAAGGTAATGATGAATTTGCTATGAAATTCTTAGAGGGTGAAGAAATTTCACAAGAAGAGATCAAAGCAGCGATTAAAGCAGCAACTATTGGTATGGCAGTTGTTCCAATGACTCCAGGTACTGCGTTTAAAAACAAAGGTGTTCAAACATTGCTTGATGCTGTTGTTGATTACCTTCCTTCACCAGTTGAAGCTCCTCCAATTATGGGTACATTAATGGATGATGAAGAGACTGAAGTAGCAGTTGAATCAACTGATGAGGGTAATTTTGCAGCATTAGCATTTAAAATTATGACTGACCCATTTGTTGGTGTTTTAACTTTTATCCGTGTATACCGTGGTTCATTAGAAGCAGGTTCATTTGTACATAACTCAACAAAAGATAAAAGAGAAAGAGTTGGTCGTATTGTAAAAATGCATGCTATCAAACGTGAAGAAATTAAAGAGATTT
>CAYRVR010000195.1:0-1522 GCA_964427835.1 uncultured Sulfurimonas sp.
TTGACGCCCCACCCTTAATGATGAATTGCCATAGGCAAAATCCAAATAGGCTTCACCTAGTATATCTATACTTCCCCCATCTGCTGCATCTAACATACTGCTCCCTAGAGACTCCTCTTTTGAATATATATTTCCAACTCTATGGCTAGTATAATAAGCAACCCCAGCTTTGACTCCTATGTAGGCTTTTGTTTCATATTTCATAATCCCACCCACGGTAAGTGCAGTAGGGTCATTTTTGGTATCGTCAGTCCAATCACGATTAAAATACATGAGCTTAGCTTCTAATGAAAATATACCATTTTTAATTGCATGAGAAAAGCTTCCCGTGTCCTCAGGTGCTTCTTGAAACTCTAATGCATTTGTAGTAGGAGCAATAGTGCCTCCTGCTATTAACAGTGCTGATGTTGCAATCGATAACATTAACCCTTTTATCATTTTACTTCCTTATGTGATATATTTTGAAGCTAAAGTATATATACAATTTATAACGAAGATGTAACACATGCATTACATTTTTGTTATAGTTTATAAAAGTTTTTTATTATGATCTTTTAAGAATGTTGTAGTATGAATCTTGAAGGTGTGTGTTTTTATTTTTATAATTGAGTATGTTGGTGGTTCATCTAAAATGAGAAACTCTTGCTCTTCATTTGGAGTATAGGCAATTTGATACGAAGTACTATTGACACTGGACAATCCAACGCCTTTATGCCTGCCATCAAAATTTCTATGCAGATGTCCAAAAAAGATATGTTTAACATTTGAATATTTGCTCACAACTTTCCAAAATTTACTAGCACTCTTAAAATTATATAAATTATCCATAGGAGGCATATCTACAAAAACTGGATGATGATGCATAACTAAATAGATATCTTTTTTTTCGTATTTTTTTAGTTTTTCTTCTAGCCACACAAAACGCTCTTTATTCATATGTCCACTATGAACACCCTCTTTGACACTGTCTAAAAATAGAAATACTCTATCATTAAAGACTTTTACATATTGTACATACTTCCCACTTTTATATTTTGGAAAAAATTTCCAAAAGTTTTTTCTGATATCGTGATTTCCAATGATAGGAAATATAGGAATAGGATAGTTCTTAATTATTTTGGCTAATGTCTCATATGCATCTAAGTCCCCATTTTGTGTCAAATCACCTGTCATAGTGACAAATTTTATTTTGGGATGATGTTTTAAAATATCTTTGAGTACTTTTTCAAGATGTTTTTTGGGATTGACACCATTTATCATTGCACCTTCAGCAAGAAGATGCATGTCACTTATATGAGCAAACTTCATCTATTTATTTTGTTTTTTTGTAAATATACTAATTGTTGCAACTATAGTAATGAGTAAAACTATCATAAATGAAACGGCATTCAGTACAGGAGTAGAACTAAACTTAATTCTAGAGTATAAATCAACAGGCAATGTTGGGTCTGAACCAACTAAAAAAATGGTTGTATTGAAGTTAGAAAAACTCATTAAAAATGCTATCACAAATGCACCGATA
>CAYRVR010000196.1:0-1520 GCA_964427835.1 uncultured Sulfurimonas sp.
GTCTAACCGTCTAACCGTCTAAAGTTTTAGTGTTAAAAACTTTTCAAGATCTGGTCAATGGCTTGATTGCCTTTTTGACTGCTTTTAAAATGGTTGACCGATAGGTATTTGTTTATCGTATTTACATCACTGTGACCTAAAATTCCACTTAGAACAATAGCTTCAATATCATTTTCCGCCAATGCAGATACCAAAATATTTCTCATATAGTGAAAAGAAAGATTGTCTATATTTGTTATTTTTTTAAGTTTTCGCATTTGTCGGTCTGTATTTTTCAATTTTTCTCCGGTTATGGGACTTTTGAAAACTAGGCCTTTTCTTTCATCAGGAATCTCTAAAAGAGCTTCACGTATTGCCATTGGAAGTTCATATTTCTGTTTTTCGAAGTTTTTTGTATTCTCTAGCCAATAGTAGTTATGTTGGAAATCTATGTTGTGCCACTTAAGGCCTAGTACTTCACTCTTTCTTCTGCCAGTGAAGCCGAAAAGAAAAAGCGCCTTGTAATATGGTGTATCCTTGTATAGTGAATGAATTGCATCGTTCACTTTTTTAAACTTCTCTGTTGCATCCGTGACGATTCTTTTTTGGTTTGATAACTTTACCGTTATATCTTTAGCAGGGTTTTCTTGGAATATTTTGTTGCGTATGGCAAATTCAAACAAGGGATTAAGAACTTCAAGTACAGATTTTCTGGTTCTAGGTGTTAGGCCAACTCGTTCCATGTTTACAAGAATTTTTCGTATATGCATCTCCTTGATATTGCTAATTCGCATGTTGCCTATTTTATATCGCTTATACTTTTCTATATTTTCTTTTGCCGTTTTTGTCATACGCTTGGAGTCTCTTTTGTGCAATAAACTGTCTCCTATATAGGCGTCAAAAATAGAGCGCTTTTTTTCTAGCCAACTACTTTTGGCATGAGTTTCATAATATTGAATAAATAACTCATTCAAAGTTATATCTTCTGTAGGGTTGAAACCATACTCTATTTTTTGTCTATACTCTTGGAGAACAAGATTTGCGCTTCTATCTGTGAGATGATCTTTTTCACTATAGCCAATAAGTTTTTTGTAAAGCTTCTGTTCGTGCTTGAACCATGCAAGATATTTGTACCCTTTAGCTGTTCTATTTTTCGATTTGTACAGTCCTGGATATTTGGTTTTGTTGAAGTCGTTCAAGTTGATTGCCATTTCTCACCTTTCTTGCTAGGGGATACCGTGGGGGATACCGATATTGGAATTATTATATGATAAAAGGAATCAAAAAGAAAGAGTAAATCCCTAAAATTGGATATTTGGAACTGATACAAAACTTAAGGAAGCATAGGTGTGGAGGTTCAAGTCCTCTCGTCCGCACCACTTCAAACTCCCAATCAACGTATTTTTAAATCCCTGACCTCAAATAGTTCAGTTTTTGCGCACTTTTCTACCTGCTTTTATATTTGATCTATAGCCGGTATGTAGCAAAAGTTGTTTGAACTGTAAATCTCCTGTGATATTGGAAATAAAAATATTTTATTA
>CAYRVR010000197.1:0-1507 GCA_964427835.1 uncultured Sulfurimonas sp.
ATGTAAAGAATAGCAATTTACCTTTTTCAACTGAACTCCAAGACCAAAACAGAGAGCTCAAAGAGCAACTAAGCCTCACGCAACAGCAGCTCAACCAAAAAGAAGCTCACTCCCAAAAAACAGACAATGAAGTAAAATACGAAAAAAGTGCTTTAGAAAGTAAAATTACAACATTACAAGAGGAACTTCAAGCACTCCAATCCAAGTATAATGATAGTATAAAAGAACGGGATAGCAAACTTGCAAGTAAAGAGGAAGAAAAAACCGAACTCTTGCGTGAACTCAAAGAGATGCAACCTCTTGGCACTCAATGCTGCCATAGAAGCTGCGCGTGCAGGTGAACATGGTCGCGGATTTGCTGTTGTTGCTGATGAAGTAAGAAAATTAGCTGAGCGAACACAAAAGGCAGTTGCAGAGACTAAAAGACCCCAATAATTCCATACCAAATTAGACAACAAGCCAACTTGCTCTATAATTAGGTACTTCAAAGCGAAAAAGTCACACCTAAAACTTTCACCCAATGGGTGCGACTTTTTCAATTTATAACGATTGAACGGTTGAATTATGACACAAACAATATTAAATTTCAAATTAGAATCCACAAACGAAAAATTAACACCAAAAACAGGTGTCGCAATATTAGGAGAATACCTCAAAGGTATGAGCCTTGAGCAGTTCTGTAATGAGAATCTTCCAAAAGCCAAACGCAATAATGGTTACAACGCATTTGAGTTTATTTATCCTCTTATTCTAATGCTACACAGTGGTGGTCGTGTCTTAGAAGATATAAAAGAGATACGATTAGATACAGCACTTTCAACACTTCTAAAAATGAAAAACATTCCAACAGCAAGTGCCTTTACAAAGTATCTTCGCAAACATGGAGAAAATGGTGAAGAGGGTATGAGAAAAATAAATAAGAAATATCTCAAACGCTTTCTAAAAAGCCTAAAGAACGAAGAACTCATTTTAGATATCGATGCAACATTTATTGAAGCCCATAAAAATACAGCAAAGTGGTCGTATAAAGATGCACCTGGATATATGCCCATGGTAGGGCATATCAATAGAGGATGGGTAATAGATGTAGATTTCAGAGAAGGTAATGAGGCACCTGCAAGTAAAAACCTAGAGTTCATTAAGCAGTGCCAACTACAACTCCCAATAGGTGTAAACTTTGACCGCTTTCGGGCTGATAGTGCATCATACCAAGCTGATATATTTAACTACTGCCAAGAACAAAGTATCCTTTTTACGGTCACTGCTAAAAAGAATAAAAATGTGTTTGAGTCTATTAAAAGCATTAAAGATGAAGAGTGGAAAACTTTCTCAAAAAGAGAAAAAATAGCAGAGTTTACTCATACTATGCAAGATACTGATGAAGCCTTTCGTATGGTAGTAATAAAAAAAGATATAACACCAACTCTTCCGACACTTGAAGAGTATATTTCAGATGAAGTGATGATGCAACACCAAGATGAAATTTACTACTGTATTGCCACTAATG